>JAQGOV010000027.1 GCA_028293425.1 Verrucomicrobiales bacterium | reverse complement strand
GTCTTTTCGCGATTGATGACCAATCCCAACCAGCCTTCCAGTTGACCTTCGATCCATTGGCAGAGACGTTCGCCCTGATGCCGAGCCTGAATCACGAAATCGTCCGCATAGCGGACCAGTCGCGCTTTGGCCCAATGGGCCGGACCGTCCTGACGATGGAATTTCTGGTCGAACCAGTGCAGGTAGAGATTGGCTAAGAGCGGCGAAACCACTCCTCGTACACAGTGGATAACTTGACGGTTCCGGGCTTCCACCGCTGGCAGTCAAAGGAATGGAATGATGAATCGTGATCAGTTCCTCGCCGACGGTGACTTGTTTGATCAACATCCGTAGCATCTTTTGTTTTTCGGCCACAGTCATTTTTCCGATGTTCTCATTCAAACGTTTCAGAAAGCATTCCATCGAGTTGCTCAATTGGTTCCAGCGCTGGTCTTCCACGGCTCGCAAATGCAGGTTCTTTTGCTCCTGGTTTAGCGCCTCGATTCTTTTCTGGAGATCCGGGGACCTTTTTCTTAATTCAGCCAACGGCAATAAACCTTCCTGATAAGCATCGAGCAATTTGTCCATCTGCTGGCTCAAACGTGTCAACTCCCGCTTCACTTGCTCCTGACGCTGCTGCACCGGACTGCTGTTAAGACTTTCCGTGCGTCGTCGTTCCAATTCCTCCCGGATTAATTCTGGCGTGCGCAGCAATCGTAAAATTTCCTCCCAGACCAATGCATCCAAATAGTCTTGCCGCAAGGGACGGCACGAGCAGACCGGCCCTCGTAAATGACGGTATTTATCCGAACCCAGGCAGCGGTAATATTTGATCTGGCGCCGGGTGGTTCGAGTCGAGGTGCGATACAAGGCGTAACCGCAGCGTTGGCAGACCAACAGTCCCTGCAAGAGCGTCGGCTCCCGGGTGTTTCGCAAAGAGATCTGTTTGTTTTGCGCCAACCGTTCCTGGGCCAGTGCGAAAGTATCGGCGCTGACCAGAGCTGGCACGGCCACCTCGATCCATTGGCTGCGGTCCTTTTCTTTGCTGGCGCTGGAGCGCCGCGAGTAGCCTCCTTTTTGCCGTAAAGGCCGGGTGATCCGCTGCCGTGCGCAAACTTCGGTTTTCCCGAAACAGGCGGTGCCTTGATAAGCCGGATTGCGGAGCATACCCCAAACGGTGGAACGCTCCCACCGTCCTCGACCTGACCGCGTCTTGATCTGTTCCTGATTCAACTGCCGGGCGATCGCGCCGATGCTCCAAAGTTGCCGTGTGTACCATTCAAATATTTTTCCGACGACTTCAGCCTGCGCTTCCACAACTTCATAGCAAGCCTGGGAAAGCTCGCTTTTCCTGACATACCGATAACCATAGGGAGCGCCGCTGAGCACATTCACACATCCAGCTTTGGCCCGATGACGTTTGCCGCGCCTGGTTCGCTCCGCGATTTGGGCGCGTTCATATTCGGCAATCATCCCCTGAAACTGCAAGAGGAGCCGATCTTCGGGCGTTTGGGCGGAAGCCGATTTTAAGAAGATCGTTTCCACACCCTGCCGGGAAAACTCCTCCATCAATAAAACCTGATACGCATACTTGCGGCTTAAACGATCCGGTCCATAAATCAAAATTGCTTGAATCTGCCCCTCGGCCACCAGATCGCGCAATCGCTCCAAACCGGGCCGCGCCAGCATGGCTCCGCTATAACCTTCGTCCTCAAAAATCCATTCAGCCGGCACGGTCCAATCGTGGGCCTGGGCATATTCCAGGAGGAGCGCTGTTTGACTGGCGATAGTTCCCTCCTCCTTCTGCCGTTCAGAAGAGACTCGGGCGTAAATGGCTGCGCTCTTTTTCATTTCTCGTGGCTAGTTCCGCGGACTTTTCCTCCGTGCCTGCCTCTTGCTCCGGCACCAGCCAATGATAAATTTGAGAGATTTTTTGGGACGCCAGACGATCAGACACATATTGAGTGTGACAACGGAGTTTTGGCTGGCGAGTCCGTTCAGCCATGATCCTTGAGGTGCTGTCGCAAGGCCTGGTCCACCCATTGGCCGATCGCAGAACCTTGCTGTCGCGCCCGCCGCCGGACTTGCCTGAGCAAAGGGATGGAAAGTTTCACCGTAAAAACCATTTTTTGATCTGGAACAGGCAAAGGCGACGGAGTTGATTGAGCCTGCAGCAGGTAGCGATAGGCCTGGCGTCGGGAGATCCGATAATGGCGCACAAGCCAGGTTAAAACCTCCGATGGAGAGGTATTTCTCTTGAGTAAACTGACCGTGGCATTCACGCGTCGAGCTTTTTCCGACCCGGATACTTTCCTCACTATGCCATATATATGTTACCTTACATGTCATATGTCAAGACTGCTTCTGAGCGCTTCGTCTGAATTGATGGCAGGGTCTTTGGAAAGGAATCGTCCTTAAAAACTCGAAGTTATCCACTCTGTACGAGGGGTCATCTCACCCCTCTTTGGCCAACCTGTATCTCGATGCCTTGGATAAAGCCGTTAATGACCAGTGTGGGAAAATGCCAGTGATGGTGCGTTATGCCGATGACTTCGTGATCCTTTGTCCGAAGGGCA
>JAQGOV010000022.1 GCA_028293425.1 Verrucomicrobiales bacterium | reverse complement strand
GCCAACTGGAAAGCCGCATCACCTGCTATTTAGCAACTTCTGCTCCCCAGTTCCTATGTAGTTGGCCGGAGGCTTACATCCCTTCCGCAGCCCGGACCGCCGCACTCCGATGAACGCGATTTTGCCTCGCCGACCTTTTGGTGAAGCGCTAGGTTGGAGGACTGTTGTTTTGAAAAGAAAAGCTAGATTGAACTATGGATCGACTGCCTGGATTTCGTGATTTTTATCCTGAGCCCCTGCCCCATGAAGATGTGTGGAGCGCGGATGCCCGCCAATACATTTTTGACAAGTGGCGCAGCATGGCGCGCCGGTATGGTTTTAGGGAATACGATGGCCCCCCGCTCGAACCGCTTGAACTTTTTACGACCAAGAGTGGCGAGGAGATTGTTGGGCAGCTTTATAATTTCGTAGACAAAGGGGAGCGGGCGATCTCCCTGAGGCCAGAGATGACGCCGACCCTGGCACGGATGGTTGCTGCGCACGAACGCGCTTACAAAAAGCCGATCAAATGGTTCGCCATACCTCAACTCTTCCGCTACGAGCGTCAGCAGAAGGGCCGCTTGCGCGAGCACTTCCAATTCAATGCGGACATTATGGGGGAGAAAGATCCGGCAGCAGACGCGGAACTGATTGCCCTTTTGATCGACACATTGCGTTCGCTCGGCCTGACGGCTGAAGATTTTGTGATTCGCCTGAGCAGCCGCAATGCATGGCACGATTTCTTCACTCAAAACAATGGCGACCCGGCCAAAGCCTACGACTTTTACCAGGCAATTGATAAGCTGGAACGGGATGAGCCGGAGGTGAAACAGAAAAAACTGGCGGCAGTTGGATTTTCCCTGGAGCAAGTGGAGTCTTTCATCACAGCCGCAATGCCCACCCCTGAACTGGAGAGCATTCTGGGCAATCTCCGGGCTCGCAGCCTTGGGGATTACGTCCAGATTGATTACCGGATCATCCGTGGATTGGCTTACTATACCGGTCCGGTTTTTGAGGCATTTGATCGCAAGGGACAACTGCGCGCCATTGCGGGCGGAGGTCGTTATGACAATCTGATTAAGCTCCTGAGCGGCGGCAAAGTGGATTTGCCCGCGCTGGGGTTCGGCATGGGGGATGTGGTTCTGATCGAACTGCTCAAAGCGCGGGGATTGCTTCCGGCATTTGACGCACAGGTAGAAGCGTTTGTGCTGATCGAGGATGAGACATTACGTAACGATTCACTGCGGCTTGTTAGCGAGTTACGAGCCGCCGGGCTGGTGACGGAGTATTCACTCACCCCTATGAAGCCGGACAAGCAATTCAAGCGCGCCATGGAGTTGAAGGCGGCGTCCACAGTGCGGCTGGAGAGAGGACCTTCCGGGGAGGTTGTCGCGAAGGTGAAAAATCTGAAGACACGCGAGGAGACAATATCAATTCCCGGGGAAGTGGCTGCCAGCCTGCAGAAGGCGTGACGACGCGGTGATTGAAAGGGCCGCTGATTTGATCGGCAGTTCCAATGCAAAAAGGGCGAGACTTGTGGGTCTCGCCCTTTTTGGTAAAGCGCAGGAATTACTTGGCAGCAGCAGGCTTGGCAGCAACCGGCTTGGCGACTCTGGATTCCTTTTCTTTCACCAAAGTGGCTCCCTTGCCCAAGCGCTTGCGGAGATAGGTGAGCTTGGCACGGCGGACATCGCCGCGGCGATCCACGTCGACCTTCTCAACACGAGGAGAATGAGTTGGGAAGACACGTTCCACGCCTTCGCCGTAGCTGATGCGGCGGACGGTGAATGTGGAGTTCAATCCACGACCGCGCTTGCCGATAACCACGCCGGAGAAGATCTGGATACGCTCCTTATCACCTTCAACGACCTTGGTGTGCACGCGGACGGAATCACCCACGCTGAAATTATCGGCACCCTTCTGGAACTGTTCTGTTTCAATCTTATCAAGTAACGCTTGGTTCATAAAATTTGCTCTTTCAGTGCCGCGGTCTAACGGCCTTCATTTTTCTCAAAATTTTCCAGCAGATCCGGCCGGCGCTGCGCTGTTCTCAGCTTCGCCTGCTCAGCCCGCCACTTTTCAATCTCAGCATGATGCCCGGAGAGCAGAATCTCCGGCACTTTCAAGCCCCGGAACTCCGCTGGCCGCGTGTAATGCGGATATTCCAACAACCCGTGGCTGAAGGATTCGTCGGTGGCGCTTTCATCGTGTCCCAGCGCTCCGGGAATCAAACGTGTCACCGCATCGATGACCATCATGGCGGGCAACCCGCCATTCGTCAGCACAAAATCCCCGATGGAGATTTCCTCATCCACCAGAGTTTCCACAACCCGCTCATCTATGCCCTCATAGCTGGCGCAGATAATCAAAACATGTTCCCGCTCCGATAACTCCCGGGCTTTGGCCTGGTTGAAGGCCTGCCCCGCCGGGGTCATCAGGACGACGTGCGTCTTTTCGCCCGCCAAGCTTTCCACTGCTTCAAAGAGCGGTTCGGGTTTCAACACCATTCCAGGTCCGCCGCCGAACGGTTTATCATCGACCGTCTTGTGACGGTCATGCGTCCAGTCGCGCAGGTTATGAATCCGTAAATCCAACAACCCGGCAGTGCGCGCACGCTGAACAATGCTGACATCCAGCGGCCCCGCAAACATGGCCGGGAACAACGTGAGCACGTCCATTTTCATGACTTGCCGAGAGAAAATCCCGGAAACGGCAGGTGCTCAGACCGCCGGTTGGTCTTCAACAATTTCGACGGCGCAGCGAAGATTCTTTCGGGCGCTGCCAGCCATCAGGAGCGAGCGAATGGCGTTAATCGTAACGCCTTGCTTTCCAATGATGCGGCCCACATCAGAAGAATTCATGCGCATTTCGTAAACGGTCATGCCGCCGCGCTCCACAGGGGTGATAGCCACCTCCTCTGGATGCTGCACCAGCCCTTTAACCACATATTCCAAAAAGGCTTGCATAACCCTAAAAAGGGGGCGCCTAAGCAGCGACTGGCGTTGCTGCCGCCTTATTAGCCTTACGCAGAAAGCTAGCGACGGTGTCGCTGGGCTGAGCACCCTTGCTGAGCCAGTATTTAGCGCGGTCGAGGTTCAACGTCACGTTTTCACCTTTTTTCAAAGGTTGATACGTGCCGATTTCCTCGATGCACTTACCGTCGCGAGGGCTGCGATTATCGGCCACAACAATGCGAAACGCGGGCTGATTTTTAGCCCCGATACGTTTCATGCGAATTTTTACTGCCATATAATATTGTCCAATGTTCTGCGGCTTCGCCGCACGCCATGCTGCCACGGCATTCTTCGAAAAAGAGAGGGGAGAGTAGGCTCAGGAGATTGCATTGGCAAGTCCTGTTTTTGGGTTTTTCGCCTTCCACACCCACACAAACGTCATTTGAACCGAAAGCCAAAGATGAAGGTTTGGATGGAGAATTGCAACCAACACCCGGAGATATTTGAGCGATGTCCAAAAAGGTCAATCTTTGGGCGTTTTTCCCCGGTTTTCATTGGAATCCGCCTTTTTTCGGGGCTGGAGCCAAATTTTTTCGGAAATCCATCTCGTCTTTTGCGAAAACAGGTGCCAAAGTTTGATCGTGAATGGCTGTTGCCCCGGATCAGCCGGCATTGCCTATGAACTCACGCACCGTTTCCATTATCCTGTTTGGCATCAATCTCGGCCTCCTGGGCGTGATTGGGTATACGGTTTACCTTCTCAGAATGGGTCCCGCCCCTGCCCGGCCTGTTGGCAGAACCGCCTTTGTGACCAATACGGTAACTCAAGTGGCAGTTCGTAAGGTCAATGCGACGAATTTGCTGGCCGCCTTCGGAAGCCGTCCCCTGAACTGGAGCGCCATCGAGTCCACCAACTACGTTACCTATATCGCCAATCTACGCGGTTTTGGCTGCCCGGAAGAAACAGTGCGAGACATCATCCTGACGGATATCGCCAAGACCTATGGCAAGCGCCGAGCTGCCCTGGTCGGTCAAGGCAAAGGAGATAAGTTCTGGCTCCCCTACCCCGATGAGAACGGAGATCCCCAACTGCGACAACAATTGGCTGCGCTGGAGGAGGAGCAACGCCGTTTAGTTAGGGAACTGCTCGGTGTCGATTTTCAAACCGAGCTGGCTAAGTACTGGCAGGACGATGAGGTGCTTGAGCAACGGATGTTTGGTTTTTTGCCGGAGGAGAAGCAGGATCAACTGCGCGGGTTAAATGGAAAATACGAAGCCCTGGAGCAGGAAATTTATGCCAAGAGCAAGGGCGAGTTGATTCCAGAGGATGAAGAAAAACTGCGCCTGCTGGAAAAGGAAAAGGAAGCCGAGATGGCCAAGGTGCTGACGCCGCAGGAAATGGAAGAATACCAGCTTCGCAATTCCTCGACGGCAAATACGCTCCGGGGGCAACTGGCAGGTTTCCAACCAACAGAAGAAGAGTTCCGGAAACTTTTTAAATTGCAGAAGACCTACGACGACCAGTTCGCGAAGGCATTTAATCTAACTGATGGTAATGCGGTGGCGGTTCAGTCCAAGGCTCAAGAGGAAGCACAACGGGCGATGGGAGATGAAATGAAAAAGTTGCTGGGAGAGCAACGTTACAATGAATACGTCCGTGCTCAGGATGGAGATTATCGTTCGCTGCAAAACCTGGGAAGCCGTTTCAATCTGCCCAGCGAAACGGTTGCGAGCATCTACGACATGAAGCAGCAGGCGGAGCAGCAAAAGCAGCAGCTGGAGACGAACCCGAACCTGACTCCGCAGCAACGCCAACGAGCGCTGGCTGAAATAGCCATTGTAACGCAAAAGAGTATTTCAGACGCTATGGGTGAAAAGGCGTTTAGAGCTTACCAACTCGGTACGGGCCGGTGGTTGAACAGCCTGGGAGTTTCGGCAGTGCCGGAAGTCCAAGTTGATGCCAACCAGGCACAAAACACGACTGCGAACCGCCCGCCAATTGGTTATCCTCCAACTCCTCCAGGGTTCCCTGTGTTTCCGGCGCCGTTTATCCCTGCCGGCGTGCCGCCAAATGTGCCGCCACTCCCCCCGCAGGTTACTCAGTAAGCAGCTCCCGCTGCCAATTCATCAGCTCCTGCTGGTGTCCTTGCCAGTCCTTCGCCAGCATCACAAGCATGGCACGACTCGCAATCAAGGTTGGATCAATCCCGTGAGTATCCGCCCTTTGGTCGCGGCGACGTTCCAGCTCCAACATGCGCCGTTTTTCCGATTCGCTTTGGCGGTAAGGGACCGAACGCCGAATCTGCGGTGGCGATTGGCTTTCCAAGCCTGTCTGAATCGCTTTCAGGATGCCTTCCCGTCGGTGGGGGCTTAGATGCCGCGGCAAAATATCCCGGACCGAACTGGCTGAAGCGGCAGCCTCCGACAAGTCAACCATCGTTTCCGGAGGCAGGATGAAATAGGGAGGCTTGTTCCGGCCGACCGCTTCCGTTTCGCGCCAGAGCCAAATTTCGCGCAGGACAGCCAGCCCACGCTGGTCCAGCCGGTGACTGCCTTTGACCCGCCAAACCACTTCCGGGTCAGAAGAGCGGATTTGAGCGCAGTCTTCAATGAGGCTGGTGCACATTTCCTGGTGCCAAGAAAGGCGACCCTTTTCCTGGAGTTCCTCGCGTAACATGTCGGAAAGCTTTTTGAGGTAGCGAGTGTCATTGCGCGCATAGCTCTCCATCCGGGGAGTGAGAGGGCGCTGAGCCCAGTTGGCTTTTTGCGGGCCCTTCTCCAGGTGAACCCCCAGATATTTTGAAACCAAATTGTTCAAACCAAACTCGCGGCAACCTAGAAGCCGGCTGGCCAGCATGGTATCAAAAATGGCCTTGGGAACAAAGTTCAGGTTCTTCCGCATGAGCCGCAGATCATAATCAGCTCCGTGCAGAATTAGTTCGTGCTCATGGAGTTCCTGCAACAGCGGCTTCAAGTCGATCTGAGGTGAAAGCGGATCAACAAGCTCATCGCAACGCTCCATGCTGACCTGGATGAGGCAGAGCTTTTCCGGATAGGCATGGAGACTGTCTGCTTCGGTATCGATGGCTATCCAATCGGCCTTTTGAAGGGCCGGTAAAAACGCCGCCAATTTCTGATCCGTGTCAATCACGCCTTTAAACTAATAGACCTAAAAGTTCAATCTGTGCCAGTTGCCGGCTTAAACACCCCTAAAAAACCGGAAAACTCCCAGCGGGAATACGAACTTTACCCCCGCGTTGGCAAACCTTATTTTGTTTAGATGAATCTGGCGACGGCATTTGAGGGCGCGGCACGGCAACATGCCGGTAAATCGGCCATTTTTTGGGGCGAACAGACGTTTACCTATGACCAAATCCTGGAGGAGAGCTCCAGACTGGCCGTTTTCCTCACGAATTCGCAGGGCTTAAGGCCCGGCGACCGGGTTGGACTTTGGTTGAAGAACTGCCCGGAATTTGTGCCTGTGCTGTTCGGAGTCCTGCAAGCAGGAGGGGTGGTCGTGCCCCTGAACAACTTCTACAAGCCAAGCGAGGTGGAATATATCTTAAAAGATGCTGCTGCTACCGTAGTAATTACCGATAGCTCCATGTCGGAAGCCACGGGAGCCCTCGCAGCCCTTTGTCCCCAGCTCCAGATTTTGAGAATCGAGGAGTTTGCCAGCCTTCAGGCCGCAGAGCACGTTCCCCAGCCGGAACGCGGGGAGGATGATTTGGCTGTGATTATCTATACCTCAGGGACTACAGGGCGCCCCAAAGGCGCCATGCTTAGCCATGGCAACCTGCTGGCAAATGTCGATAGCTGCCGGCAAATGCTCCTGGCTGTGGACCACGACCGGTTTGTAGTGCTGCTGCCCATGTTCCATAGCTTCATGATGACCGTAGGAGTATTCCTGCCGATGCTGATAGGTGGGTCCATGGTGCTGATCAAAACCCTGCACCCGCCGAAAAACATCCTCCTGGAAATCCTCAAGCATGGGGCGACCATTCTGCCTGCCATACCTCAATTTTTCCGGAGCCTCGCGAACGCGGGCTTGCCGCCGGATCAACCGTTGCGCATTTGCATCAGCGGTGGCGCGCCATTGCCCGGCGAAATTCTGAAGGAGTTCACCTCAAAAATGGCTGTGCCATTGCTTGAAGGTTATGGGTTGAGCGAGGCAAGCCCTGTAGTGAGCATGAATCCGATCCAGGGGCCATGGAAAGGGGGCTCAATTGGGGTTCCAATCCCGGGGGTGGAAATTAGCATCCAGGATGACGCAGGCCAAGTTCTGGACGTGGGCCAGACGGGGGAGATCTGCGTACGGGGCGGGAATGTGATGATGGGCTATTGGAATCAGCCGGAGGAAACGGCCAAAGCCCTGCGCCAGGGCTGGCTCTTGACCGGTGACATAGGGCATCGCGATGCGGATGGCTACTTTTATGTGACCGATCGCAAAAAAGACATGCTCCTGGTGAACGGCATCAATGTGTATCCCCGGGAAATCGAGGAGGTTATTTATCAATTTGCCGGGGTGAAGGAGGCGGCAGTGATTGGGATTCCTGATGCACGAAAAGGCGAGCAACCCGTTGCCTTCGTGGCGGCGGCGGAAGGGGTCCATCTAGATGAAAAAGCCATTTCCCAGCACGTTCGTTCTCGATTAGCGGATTATAAAGTGCCCCGGCGCATTGTTGTGGTTCCGGCTCTTCCCCGGAATGCCACTGGGAAAGTGCTAAAAACTTCCCTTCGAGAAATGGCGCTTCAGGATTTGCCAAAAGCGGCCTCCGAATAGGGGTTGAGGAGGGAAACCGGTCAGGTTCAAGCCCGGAATTTGAAAAACCCGAACCTTTTGCTCGGGCTAAACTCGCCAGACCCAGGCAACCGCAATACCAACGGAGCGCCCGAACCCCACAAAAGCCTTTGAAGTGCAAGGTATTACGGAATTCCCGAAATCGGGCGGTGCATGGGTTTTCCATGTTGACGCTTACAACACCCCCCAACTAAGGTATCGCATAACGAACCGGACGCGTGGGGCGTCCGGATTTTATATATTTATGGCTGAAGGATATTGCGTTAAGTGCAAGGCCAAAAAAGAAATCTCGGACGCCGTCGAAGAAACGATGAAGAACGGCCGAAAGGCGATCAAGGGCCGCTGTCCAACCTGTGGCACTGTGATGTTCAAGATCCTGGGCGGGAAGGCGAGCAGTTCCAGTCCATCTCCGGCGGGATCAGGCTCAACGTCAGGCTCCAACACGCAATCTTCGCAAGGCTAATACGCTTTCTATGTCGCAACAATTGGCTTACGTCATCATCACTCCTTACACGCTCTTCAAGTCCCGCACCGGGGGCATCCTGGCTCGTCTGATTACCAGGACCGGGCTCGAGATGGTGGGTGCTCGGATGTTTGCACCCAGCCAGGAGCTGGTGCAAAAATATTCCGAGTTCATCGTTTCATCCAAGGACACGCAGGACCGGCGCATTCAGGAACTGATTCGGGATTACATCCTGCAAAATCTCTCCCCTGATGCGAAAACCAAGCGCCGCCGTCGGGCAATGATGCTCCTGTTTCAAGGCGATGACGCCGTGCGTAAGATTCGTTCGGTCATTGGAAATATTTCCTTCGAGCGCCGCAGCGGCGAGACCATCCGCGACACTTATGGCGACTTGATTACGGATGAGCAGAACAATGTCCGTTATTTTGAGCCTGCCGTTTTGGCGGCACCGGACATTGAGGAGGCTTATCAAAAGCTGCAGCTTTGGTCCGATTACTCGGACAAGGACGGTGGCGTGCTGGATAATACAATTGAGTACCAGGCTGGCGAAACGCCCCAGCGAACACTGGTCCTAATCAAGCCCGACAACTTCCGCTTTCCGACTGGCAGACCCGGAAACGTGATCGACTTCTTTTCCCGCACGGGCCTTTACATTGTGGGCATCAAGGTCCACCGCATGAGCGTGGCGCAAGCGATTGAATTTTATGACCCGGTCAGGGACGTCCTGCGAAATAAGCTAAAGGACATGGTGGCTTCACGCGCGAAGGCTACCCTTGAAAAGGAGTTCGGATTTAAAATTGGCGCTCCCGACGAGAAGCAGCTCGGAGAGACTTTAGGGCCCATCTATGGTGATAGCCAATTTGAGAACATCGTGAAGTTCATGTCTGGCCGGGCGCCGAGCGAGTGCGACCGCAGCCAATGGACCGAGCCCGGCCTGGAACGATGTATCGCGATTGTTTATGAAGGCGTGGAAGCGGTTCGCAAGATCCGGGACGTGCTGGGCCCCACAGATCCATCGAAAGCGCCTCCTGGCTCGATTCGCCGAGAATTTGGCCAAAACATTATGGTTAATGCCGCCCATGCGAGCGATTCTGAGGATAATGCGAAGCGGGAAATTGGAATTGTGAATGTTGGCGAAAACAACTTCCGGAAGGTAGTGGAAGAATTCTCCAAGAAGTAGAAGACAACCAGGGGCGGCAACAGTAAGCATCCCTGAAAACCATTGCCGCCCCCGATTTTCTGGCCTGTTCGTTTTCAACAGGCCCCTTATTCGAATGTGATTGCGCGGTGTGCGCCCCACGCCTGCAACCGCCTTCCTCCCTTTCTTCAACGGCTTTTGCAAGCTGCGCGAACGTGCCCTTGAATTGCTGGAGCTGGAAGTGGGGTGTATCCCCCGAAAACCCGGTGCTCGTCAAACGAGAAATTTACTTAATTTCTGCGGGGGAGCGGATTGTATTTTTTGACAGGTTTACAAGAATCAAGGTCTGGTTTCACCCCCTTCCATTAGAGCTCCGGCAGAACCATAGTTTCCCCTTATGGAGCAAGTGGGTTCAGGGTATGTCCTGCTGTGCGAGGACGATTTAAACGACGTGTTTTTATTTAAACACGAATGGCGACGGGCGGGCTTCAATACGCCGGTCCGCGTAATGGCTGACGGTGAAGAGGTGCTCAACCTTCTGAAGAGGTGCGTTGACAAGAATGATAAGTGCCCAATTCTCATTATTAGTGACCATCGTTTAATCGCGGGAGGCGGAATGGACATTCTTGAATTTGTGCATGGCTCCCCGATGTTCAATTGTATCCCGATTCTGCTAACCAGCGGAGTCATTGATCCCGACGCTCGGAGCAAAGCGCTCGAAATGGGAGCTGTGGATTATCTGGAGAAGCCGCTCACGGCCGAAGTGATGCAAGAGCTTGTCGCAAGACTTCCGCTGGCAACTCCCCTGCGCTGATGTTTCCAAGCTGGGTATTTTGCCTCCCTCGACCAAATGGTCGGCAGGAGTTACAACTACTTTCGATGCCAAACTGCACGCACATAGCTCTCGCGGAGGACAACCCAGACATGCGCTATATGTGCCGGTGGATTCTTAAAGACGCCTTTCCGGACGCTGAGCTAATGGAGTTTGAAGATGGGCGTGCCGCCTGGGAACACCTCCAAAGCCACTCAGTCGATGTCCTGGTCACAGACCATGGCATGCCGCACATGAATGGAGCAGACCTCACCAGGATGTTGCGGGCTCATGGCCACCAAACACCGGTAATTATGATTTCCAGCAGCGTGGTAAACATTCGCGAAGCGATGGAAGCAGGGGTGAGCGAGTTTCTGGAAAAAGATCATCTGCTCGATCGTTTGCCTGCCGCGGTGGAACGATTTCTTCCCAAGTGTGCCCACGTAAACGAACCGCACGAACAGGTTTAGTCCCGCTTCGAGCCTGCTTCAGAATTCAAGCTGTCATCAGAAACTCGGTGGCCTGCGGGTCATTTTGCTGGCGTATAAAGTTTTCAATTCGCTGCTCCATCGCTTTCTCCTCACCGTAAGACTTTTCAAGAGGCGCCAAATCGTCATGGAAGCTCAGCAAGCGCGCATAGCTATGAGTGGCCGCGTAGGATGAAATCTCAAACGCCTCCACTTTATGCAACGCCGAAAGAATGGCAGCTTGGTGCCGGGTATCCTGCGGCTGAGCTGGGGTTTTCAAGAAACGCCGCAGTTTTGTAAGCAAATGCGAAGTCTTGCGGAAATGGGCTGCACGAGGAGAAATATTTAAGCGCTTCATGATCTCTTCCAGCCTCGCAATGTGTTCCGATGTCTGATGGGCATGGTCCGCCACGAGGCTATGAAGCGCTTCCTTTAGCGGTGCAGCGCGGAATTGGGACAAAAGCAAGAGAAACTGCTTCTCAAAATCGTACAGTTCCTGAACCTGCCGAGTGTAACTCCGCCACAGGAATCCAATATTACGGTTGTGATGGCGTTTCATGGATTGAAGCTTTTTCTGGTTTACCTCGCGATTCCTCATCTCCTTCATCAATGTCGTCCAGTCATTGGAACGACCAAGGAGACCTTCACCCCATTGAGCAAAAACGAGTTTCAACGAAACTAGGATCAACCTGGGCAGCGTATAGGGACGTATGCTGAAACAAAATTATGCACGCCACTGAATACCAGGAAAGAGTTTGGAAGTGGGAACGAGCAGGTTGGACATTCATGGGAGTGTTACTGCTGAGCGGGTTGGTCGAGATTCTTGCCCCAAGCGCTTTGAGCCAGGCCATGGCTCATACTGTGGGACTACGGGCTGGCGGGCTGGAAAAGAAAGCGCCTATGGCGCGGTTAGAGGTTCAGGTTGGACCAGAAGCGACGAGGGGAGAGCAATTAATTCTGCGTGTTGCTTCCAAGCACTTTCAGAACTTGGAAGTGCAAAATATTATTCCCCCTCCTACTAAAGTGTTAACCACCGGAGACACTTATGAATACGTTTTCCCAATTCAACAGCAGAACAAGCCTTTGACGATCCATTTCTATTTGCAAGGGCGCCCTCCGGGGCGCAGCCGACACGAAATGGATTTTTCCACGCCTGGAGCGTTGGCGTTCAGCCGATTTTTAGCCCCGTGAATCCTGGTTCCGTGCATTGGCGCAATGCCTAACTTTGTGCCTAGCTGGAACGGTTCAGAGCATTCGGCCCTGAAAGATTTTCTCACTGGAATCCGCAAAAAATATCAATTTTATAGGTTAGTACCCCATTTGAAGGATTTTGCGATTACGGTGAAGTTGGGCACAAACATAGAAGGGACGGTTACAAATGAAAAAATTATTCACAATTCTTTTACCAGTTGCGTTAATCACCGGCTGCGCTCATGACCGCCACAGTCAGGGTGCGCCGGATACAGGAGCCGCAAGCGTGAGCGGCACTTCTTCGTCTCAGTTATCGGCCACGGACATGCGATTCATCAAGGAAGCAAGCCAAGGCGGCATCGCGGAGGTCAAGATGGGTTACATGGGCGTGCACAATGGCACCAGTTCCCAAGTCAAAAACCTCGGCCAGAAATTAATTCAAGACCACACAGCAGCAAACAAGGAGTTGGAACAGCTTGCTTCTCAGAAGGGTGCTACGATTACGCCTGAGTTGGATGCCAAACACCAGAAAGATCTGGATGCCCTTTCCAAGCTCAGTGGCGCCGAATTTGATAAGGCCTACATCCACCACGCGGTGATGGATCACGAAAAGGACATCAAAAAATTCCAGACCGCCGCTGACAAAGCATCGGATCAGGACATCCGAGCGTTTGCTCAACGGACCCTTCCGGTTCTGCAACAGCATTTAGATATGGCGAAGAACGCCCAGAACATGACCCCAAGCACCACGACTTCGTCGGGCACATCTCAATAACGAGGCACGGACGGCGACTTCGAACCGGGAGCCGGAAACGGTTCCCGGTTTTTGATGAGGACTCTCAATCAGAAAAACAGGACCCTTCCACCGGACTGCCGTGCTGTTCATCGCGGAAGCCTGTCGTGGGATCAGAACTAAGGAACATCTTGAGAACAGCATCAGCGTTCGCTCTCGCGGACGCTTTACATTCGTCAAAAGGACAAGAATTCACAACCCAACGACGATGCCCATTCGGAGCCGAACTAATTCGAGACCTTGGCGTGCATTTTAGGGTCTGGGCAGCCAAATCCCAACGTGTCGCCGTGCTTCTTGGCCGCGACCCCGAACTCACCGGTGACACCCAATGCCTGGAGATGGAACCTGAGACACAGGGTATTTACTCTCTCCTGGTGCCAAAGGCTACGGCCGGCATGTATTACAAATTTCGATTGGACCACGGCACCTTTCCTGATCCTGCTTCCAGGTTTCAACCTCAAGGACCTCATGGGGCTTCACAGATTGTGGATCCTGGGTCCTTCCGGTGGTCTGACCAACAATGGAAAGGAGTTCGCCGGGAGGGTCAGGTGATTTATGAGATGCACATTGGCACCTTTACGCCTGAAGGAACTTATGCGGCAGCGGCCGCCCAGCTTGAGGAATTGGCTCGAGTGGGGGTGACCGTGATTGAACTGATGCCGGTGGCTGATTTTCCGGGCCGCTTTGGCTGGGGCTATGATGGCGTGAACTTATTTGCGCCAACCAGGCTTTACGGTACGCCCGATGAATTGCGAAACTTTGTGGATCGCGCCCATGCGGCGGGGGTCGGAGTAATTTTGGATGTTGTTTACAACCACCTGGGACCTGATGGAAATTATCTCAAGGAATTTTCTGACGATTATGTCACCGATCGCTACGCAAATGAGTGGGGAGAGGCGCTGAACTTTGACGGCCCAAACAACGGTCCCGTGCGGGAGTTCTTCATCTCGAACGCCGGCTACTGGATCGAGGAGTTCCATATGGATGGCTTGCGCCTGGACGCCACTCAGCAGATTTTCGACAGCTCCCCGGTCAACGTGATGACGGAGATCACCCGGCAAGCGCGCGCGTGCGCAAAAGGCAGAGAGACTTATATTGTGGCTGAGAATGAGCCTCAGCACCCCAACCTGGTGCGCGATGAAAAGAAGGGCGGCTACGGCATGGATGCACTTTGGAACGACGATTTCCACCACTCTGGCATTGTGGCATTAGCAGGACGCAACGAGGCCTATTATACAGATTATGAAGGTTCCCCACAGGAATTTATTTCCGCAACGAAGTGGGGGTATCTCTACCAGGGGCAGCACTATAAATGGCAGAAAAAACGTCGTGGCAAGGCTTGCCTGGATTTGGACCCAGACCGTTTCATCGCCTATATCCAGAACCACGATCAGATTGCCAATTCACTTCGAGGGATACGTCTCCATCATCTCACCAGCCCAGGCCGCTACAAAGCGTTGACGGCTTTGCTCCTGCTGAGTCCTTCAACACCCATGCTGTTTCAAGGACAGGAGTTTGCCGCATCGACACCCTTTTACTATTTCGCGGATCACAACCCAGAGCTTTCGCGGCTGGTTGCGAAGGGACGCAGCGAGTTTTTGAGGCAATTTCCCACAATCGCTTCGTCTGAGTGCCGATCATTGCTCAGTAATCCCTCGGAGGAGACTACCTTCCTCAAATCCAAGCTGGACTTTAATGATCGTGAAAAGCACTCCGAATTATACCAGCTACATCAGGATCTTTTAAAGCTAAGGAGAGAAGATCCGGTATTTTCCAAGCCGCGGAAGAGGGGTGTGGATGGGGCTGTGCTGGGGCCGGAAGCGTTCGTTCTGCGCTTCTTTGCTGAAGATGGCATGGACCGGCTGTTGCTCGTAAACCTGGGTCGCGATTTGCACTTGAACCCGGCCCCTGAGCCGCTGCTCGGCCCGGTGGAGGGTTATCATTGGAAAATGCTTTGGTCCAGCGAGTGCCCGGACTACGGGGGCTGTGGAACTCCCCCGCTGGATACGGAGGAGAATTGGAAAATCCCAGGGCACGCGGCAGTAGTCTTGATTCCAGAAGAAGAAACACATGCAAAAGGTGATCCGCAGAATTGAGCTGGAACAGTCCAAGGGCGACACGCGGCAGATCCTCCGCCGGGAGTGGCTGGCGACGAATGGCTTGGGTGGCTACGCGTCGGGCACAATCTCTGGCAGCGTCACCTGGCGTTATCATGGCTTGCTCATCGCAGCCCACCCTGCCCCGTTCGGGCGCATGGTGATGCTCAACCACATGTCGGAATCTGTCTGTCTGCCAGATGGACAAAAGTTGCAGTTCTGTGGTGAAGAGCCCACTCAACCGGAAGAACAGGTCTCGGCTTGCCATTGCATTCGAGAGTTCCGGCTGGAAAACCAGATGCCGGTTTGGCGTTACCAAGTGGACGGCATCATTCTCGAGAAAAACATCCACCTGCTTTACGGGCAGAATACGGTTCACATTACATTTCGCCTGCTGTCCAGTGAGCCCGCCCGGCTGGACCTTCGACCTTCAATGCATTTTCGGCCACATGAACAGTCAGTTGCAGAGTTCATGGGGGAGCATTATCTGCTTTCGATTCATGGCCGGCATTACGAAGTTTCAGCCGGGGAGGATATGCCGCGGTTGCGAATGGTATTGGAAGGTGAGGAGACAAGCTTCACCCACGACGGCGGCAGCAAACGGGAAATCTACTATATCAAGGAGGCTGAACGAGGCTACGAATCACGAGGGCAGCTTTGGAGCCCTGGTTATTTCACCGTGAACCTCCGTCCGCAAAAGGAAGTCACGTTGATCGCTTCCACAGAATCCTGGCATACGATGCTCGCGCTCAATGCCGCGGAGGCGCTCAAGTTTTATCACCAACGGCATCATCGTTTGGTTTCCGCTGCCGAGCCGAAGGCGCAGCAGCAACCGGCCGCGGAACTGGTGCTGGCGGCCGATCAGTTTATCATTAACCCCGTGGGTCGCGTGGCTGATGCCGCACGGGCGCATGCCGCGGGCGATGAGATTCGAACCGTAATCGCTGGCTATCACTGGTTCACTGATTGGGGCCGTGACACCATGATCAGCCTGGAAGGGCTCACCTTGACGACCCGTCGCTACACCGAAGCAGGCTGGATACTGCGAACGTTTGCGCACTATGTGAAGGACGGGCTGATTCCCAATATGTTCCCCGAGGGCAAGAATGAAGGCCTCTATCATACGGCAGACGCGAGCCTTTGGTTCTTTCACGCTGTCAATCGATACCTCGAATGCACCGGGGACCGCGCCACACTGAAGCTCATCCTTCCCAAGCTGCAGGAGATTGCTGATCGGCATTTAAAAGGGACTCGCTTCGGGATCCACGTGGATCCTGAAGATGGTTTGCTGGCCCAGGGCTCTCCGGGTTACCAACTCACCTGGATGGATGCCAAGGTGGAGGACTGGGTTGTCACGCCGCGGCGCGGCAAAGCGGTTGAGATCAATGCGCTCTGGTACAATGCATTGATGTTGATGGGGCGCTGGATGCGGGAAGAACAGGGAGACAAAGCCGCCTTGTCCTACCTGGAGCAGGCCAAGCGAGCGCGCGAATCGTTCAACAATCGTTTCTGGTACGCGGAAGGAAATTACCTTTACGACCTTATCGAGGGAGAACAAGGCAATGACACCGCCTGCCGTCCGAACCAGCTATTGGCTATCTCCCTGCCCCATCCCATTCTGGAGGAGCAGCACTGGGAGCCTGTTCTACGCGTCACACGGGAGCGGCTCTTGACGGCGGTGGGCCTGCGTTCCCTTTCCCGGGAGCACCCGGATTACAAACCAAAATATTTCGGAGATTTGCGCGCGCGTGATGCCGCTTATCATCAAGGAACCGTCTGGGCCTGGCTGATCGGGCCATTTGTGGATGCCTGGCTCAAGGTGTATCCCAAAGATAAAGCCGGAGCGCGCAAAGTGCTTGAAGGCTTTCTCCCTCACCTCGATGAGGCTTGCGTGGGCTCCATCAGCGAGATTTTCGATGCCGAGCCTCCTTTCACGCCGCGAGGTTGCATTGCCCAAGCCTGGAGCGTCGCTGAAGTACTCAGGACCTGGGTGAAAACGGCGGAGTGACAGCGCCCAATCCGGCCCTGTTTCAGGGAAATATCCCATTAAAGGAACTTGCTTTTCGACCTTGGAAAGCCATAATAAGAACGTGCAGTTCCCAGTTAACAACAAAAAATCGAGAGCCGCCGTTTCGCGTCCTGGCGGCCTTATCGCTTTTTGTTGTTTTCTGGCAAGTGCAAGCGCGCGTTCAGTTGAATTAGACTGAAGCAAGCTTACACCCATCATTTCTATGCATGCTCGTTGTGCTTCTCTTGTTGTACTCCTTTTATTAACACTGCAAGTAGCTGGCTTTGCAGACACGCCCTTGGTCAATCACGCTGACTCCTGGCTCTACCATAAAGGCACCAATGCCCCACAAACGGGTTGGAAAACCATTTCCGACGTCACGCTCGACGGCACTTGGGCCACGGGAAATGGCGGATTTGGCTATGCTGATAATGTTAAAGAGACGACCAATTGCCTCACTATCCTGAGCGACATGCTCGCAACAAAATACACCACCGTTTACATGCGGAAGCAGTTCCAGATTTCCTCCGCCGTCGATTCGAACTCCCACCTTTTGTTGACCATGGACTATGACGACGGTTTTATTGCCTGGCTCGATGGAAATTACCTGACCAACGCGCTGGTCACCGGGGCTCCCGGCGAACCGGTTTTTACGGCCGTGGCCAACAACACCCACGAATCCTCGCAAGGAAACAGCTCCCCTCAGGCGGCCGTCACGTATGATCTCGGACTGGTAGGTTCGAGGTTGGCAGTCGGAACTCATACTTTAGCGATCATTGGTGTGAATCAAGCAAACACCAGCTCTGACTTTATTCAGGTGGCTGATCTTTCTATGGGCGTGCCCGCGGGCCCGGTCACAAATACCTGGTTCGCAGCCAACAGCCCGATCGTGGTCCCCACCAACGTAACAATCACGGCTGGGTCGACTCTGGTGATTCAACCCGGTACGACCGTGCAATTCGGCACGAATGTTAACCTGGTGGTGGCCAATGGCGGAATCTTGCTTGCCGAGGGCACAAGTAACGCCCCCATTATTTTTACTAAATATTTCGGCAGCGTGAGCAATTGGGGAAATATCACGATTAACGGCGCCATTGGATCACCGGAGTCTCGCATTGCTTACGCCAGCTTCGCTTCCAACGCACGCAACAACGGCATCCCCTGCATCGAAGTGAACCTGGGAACAGCATTTCTGGACCATCTGACCTTCACCAACCCGTTCGCGCCCTACATCCACGTGGATGAGGCGTCATTCGTTATCAGTGACTGTTACTTCCCAGCTTCCTCTGGAAATTTTGAGCAGTGTCATGGCACGGGCGGGGTAAAGCCAGGAGGTCACGGACTGGTCCTTCGGAACTTTTTTGGCAAGGCGAGTCAATACAATGATGTGTTCGATTTCACCGGCGGGAACCGCCCCGGGCTCCCCATTATTCAATTCGTTAACAACGTGCTCATGGGCAGCGATGACGATGGCTGGGATTTGGATGGAACGGATGCCTGGGTCGAAGGAAATATTTTTCTGCATTTCCACAAGAATGCAGGCACACCTGACTCCTCCAGTGGTGTGAGTGGTGGCAATAATGATTTTGGCGCTAACGGCCCCGGTGGCACCGGCGTGGAAACTTCACAAGTCACAGTTATTCGTAACATCTTTTTCGACGTGGATGAAGCCTCTGATGCAAAGCAAGGCAACTTCTTTACTTACCTGAACAACACCATCGTTCACCAGACCCACGTCGGGGGCATTGATTCTACCGGAGCCGTTGTCATCCTGGCAGATGCGGGCACAACAGAAGGAGTGGGGATTTACCTTGAAGGCAACATCCTCTACGACATCGAACAACTCACCCGTAACGTGACCGCCGCCACCGTCACTTTCTCGAACAACATCATGCCCGTGGCATGGGCTGGACCAGGCGGCGCCAACACTATCACCACAAACGTGCTCTTCAAGCATGTGCCCACAATGGCGGAGACCGTATTCACCAATTGGGCCCAGGCCCAGGTGATGTGGGATTGGCTGAGCTTGCAAACCAACTCACCCGCCGTGGGAACGGGCCCCTATGGCGCGGATAAGGGCGCAGTGGCTCCTCACGGCGTTACTCTTTCCGGTGCGCCTGCCGGCACCACCACGCAAACCAGCGCCAGCATCGTCGTTGGCATCAATCGCACTGGCAGTGCTATTCCCACGGCAGGTTTCCCGCTCGGCTCAGGTTACACCCATTACAAGTGGCGGCTTGATTCCGGCGCCTGGAGCGCTGAGACACCGATTGCGAATCCTATTCTTCTTTCGGGACTCGCGAACGGATCGCACCAACTTGATGTGATCGGCAAGAACGATGCTCTGACCTATCAGGACGATCCTATTCTCGGACCGGATGCGGTCGTGACATCGAAATCGTGGACGGTCCAAACCCAAATCCCGCTGCGCATCAGTTCTTATAACAAAGCCGGGAGCACTTTCACTCTGCACTTCACGGCGCAGGCTGGTCAAACCTACACCGTCCAATCAAAGGT
>JAQGOV010000695.1 GCA_028293425.1 Verrucomicrobiales bacterium | reverse complement strand
CATCGGCCTGATCAGCGCGGTGCGGTGCCCCTTCCTCTGGACCCACGCCACGGCATGCACCGACCGGACGCCGGGTCCGCTCACCCAGGATTATCCCGCCTCCATCAGCATCGACAACAATACCATGGACCATTTCGGGAGGTTCGAAAAGCAGACCGCCGGCGTCAATCTGGGGATTACCGAATCCGATACGGTGCGCCACAATACCATCCATGATTGCCCCCGCGCCGGCATCAATATCAATACCGGCCGTTTCGGCGGGCATGAGATCGCGTACAATTGGGTGTACAACGACATGCTGGAAAGCTCCGATCACGGTCCCTTCAATTCCTGGGGCCGCGATCGGAACCTGGATTTCAAGGACGACACCACGGCGACGACCTTGGACGCATGGAAAACCACCGTCATCCACCATAACCGGTTCGAGACCAAGCCGGGGAATTTCGGCATCGATCTGGACGATCAATCCTCGAACTACCTGCAATACGACAATCTGCTCATCGGCGGCGGGCTCAAGATGCAATGGCACCGGTACAATACCTATACCAACAACATTCTCCTGGGCGGGGCGAACGTGCAAATGCACGGGGTATGGTTCGGTTCGCAGGACGTGGTGACCCACAACGTTTTCACCAGCACCCAGCCTTACTACATCGCATTTTTCCCGCCGGGATCCTACTTACCGGATACCATCAAGGCGCACGTGAGGATTATCGATTCGAATTGCCTCGCCGGCAATTCGGGCGTGACCAGCAATGAGGGCAACTATACCTTGACCCAGTGGAAAACCGCCGGGCTCGACGTGCATTCGGTCAGCGGGGATCCGCAATTCACGGATGTCAATAAAACCTGGGCCGGCTACGCCCCCAAGGGCGATTACACCGTCAAGTCGGGCTCGCCCGCTTTGGCGATCGGGTTCAAGAACTTCCCGATGGATTCATTCGGAGTCGTCACTCCGATCCCGACGGATGTAGTCCGGAATCCCCACGGCATGGATCGTTACGGAGTTTCCGGACCGGGCCATTTCGGACTTCAATTCGAAGCCGGCGGCCTCATCATTTCCCATGACGGCGATTATCAGGTCCGCATCGCCACGCTGGAAGGCCGAACCGTAAGGATTCTGAATGGCAAGAACGGAGCGAATGTTTACCTGAACACCCATGGCATGGGCCCGGGAATTTACCTTGCGATTGCCCATGCCCGCGCTGGCGTGGCGAGCAGGATGTTCATCGTCGATTGATCAGGGCAAGACCAGTTTATGGAGCCGCCCATCACGCAGGGCCAGCAAGCAAAGGCCATGCAGCCCCGATAGATCGAATTCGGAGACGCCCGGCCGGATCGCGAAAGCCCGCCTCCGCCCGCCGTCAACTCCATAAAGGATCGCGGTGGTGGCATATCGCGCGGCGTTCAAGAACCGGATCCGGTTGCCGGCTTGTCGGAAGCCGGGCTCGACAACCTTCCCGGCATCCGCATCCCCAAGTCCGGTCCCGTTGAAGGTGAATACGGCGGTGGCGACGTCGCCGGCCTGGAATCCGCCGCGATAGGTCCTCGCCTTCAAGGTCGCGGAGGAAGTCAGGATCAAAGAGTCCTGGTAGACGGGAGAGGCCGGCGTGGGATCCGAACCGTCCAGGGTGTAGCGGAGGGTGGACCCGATGATGGCGGCGTCCATCGTCACCTTGGCGGGGGCGTTGAATTTCCCCCCCGCGGGCGATATCCAGGGCGCGGCCGGCTTTTCGCCGGGAACGAACGGACGGATCTTGATATTGCGGAACCAGACGCGCAACCCTCCGCCGTGATCCTGCATGCCGATGAGACCGGTGGGATGGCGCGCCCAGGTATCGTGGTCGTTCGGGCACAGGCCGTAGTACTTGCTCAACTTGAAGCGCTCCAGCCAGTCGGGGCTTCCCACTTCATAATCGTTCACCTTTTTCCCATTGAGCCAATGCTCCATCAGGTTGCCGTTGGCCCATAGGGTCCCCTTGTTCCACTGATCGTATGGCTTGGCGAGGTCCACATAGGCGCCGCCGACCGCCCCGTCCTGGACGGTGGGATACAGGTCATAATCCGCTCCGGCGCGTTTGATGGGCATGGCGGTTTCGCCCGGCATATATCCCAGGGCGGTCCGGTCATCTCCGTTGACGTCGTCCAGGATGGCGAATTCCTCGCCGCTGCATTGGCGGTTGTTGCCGCTTACGCGGATGAATATCCCGCTGTTGCCCTTGATGCTCAGCTTCCATTCCATGGACAATTCGAAATTCGCGTAGGATTCCTTGGTAAAGACCTCGTTCCCGGGCGAGCCGGGCGCGCTGGCCATGGCCTGTTCCTCCACTACCCAGGAGTTGGAAGTGCCGGCAAGCCCCACCCGGAAGTGGGCGTCCTTGTCGATGCCGTCGAAAAGCAGGATCCATCCCGCGGCCTTTTCCGCCGCGGACAGCCGATTGAGAGTAGAGTCCTGGGCATGCCCGAAAACGGGAATAAGGACCCCGAATATCAGCGCCGCCCTACCGCATCGCCAATGCGGCCGCATGGTTTTCATGGTATCCCCCAGCCCCTATCGTAACAAAAGGCCGTCGGCATCGCTCCGCCATTTTTTAAATTGTTACGGGGTCGTTCAATGCAAAGAATTTCCGCTCGATCGGGAACAATCTGCCCTGGAACACGTTTTTCAGCGGAAATCGGCATATTAAAGGGTAATAATCAGTTCCTGTAAAGGAATGCACCAGATGGAAGATCCTCGAGTGGGAGAGCACCCGGGCCGATGGTCGGTCGCATCGGATTCCGCGGTCCGCATTTTGCCTTCCGTCGATGCGTCCGATTCCGAAGATTATTCCCTCGGCCAATTGGTGCATTCCGGTTCCAGGAGTCTGCTCTACCTGGCCATCCGCAAATCCGACGGCGTGACCGTAATCGTCAAGACCCTTCCGGAAGATCACAGCCTATCCGACGTGGACCGGATCCGGAACGAATTCGCGGTGGGCTCCAAGCTGAAGGTTCCGGGAGTGATGCACCCCTTGGAACTATGGTCCCATGAGGGACGGCCCGCCATCGTCTTCGATTTTTTCGACGGCCTTCCCCTGCATCGGGAGATCAAATCGCCCTTGGCGACCGATCGGTTTCTCGAGATCGCCTGCCGCGTCACCGCCATTCTCGCCGACATTCACGGAAAGAAAGTGGTGCATAAGGATATCAAGCCCGACAATATCCTGTATTCCGCCAAGACCCGGGAGGTGAGGATATCCGATTTCGGCATCTCGTCCCTGTTGAACTCCCGCCGTCCCGGCAGGGAATCCAATTGGACGGAAGGTTCCTTGCCCTATATGTCCCCGGAGCAGACCGGCCGCATCGATCGGGCCATCGATCCGCGCAGCGATCTCTATTCCCTGGGGATCACTTTCTACGAGTTGCTCACCGGCGCCTATCCCTTCCAGGCCGAGGACGCGTTGGAATGGGCCCATTGCCATATCGCCAGG
>JAQGOV010000707.1 GCA_028293425.1 Verrucomicrobiales bacterium | reverse complement strand
TAGCTCAGAACGTGAGGCGCGCGGCGGCTCCGCCGCTCTCGCGACCGACATACGGCAGCACTCGGAACGTGGATTTCGGGGGCAGGTGCAGCTTGGCGGCTTTCGGGGCGTCGGGCGCGTCGTCGCTGCTGGTGAGCAGAACGATACCGGTGACACCGAGGGTGACGGCGACGCCGAAGGCCATGTCGGCGATCAGCGCGTTGCGCTCGGTGTCGTCGGCGTGCTTGGTGGTCGGGTCTTTGTCGAAGTCGCTCTTTGCCTGCAGCGCTTTCACGCCGAAGATGGTGCCCACGATGGCACCGCCGGTGGCGATGCCGAGGGTCACGAAGGCCGGCACTTTGCTGTGCTTCTCGGGCGGGGGAGGCGGCGGGGGTGCGGGCGCCACTTCAGGCAGCGGCGGCGGCGGCGCGGGCGGCGCGACGTGCGGTTGCAGCTCCAAGTTTTGGTCGAACTTCGTGCCCGCTTGCACTTGCACGTCCACTTCTTTGGCGTCGAAGCCCGGGGCGGTGAGCGTCAACTTGTGCGGGCCGGGGGCGAGCTTCAACACCACCGGCAGCGGGCCCGGCTGCGCCACGCCGTCGACGCTGAGCACGGCGCCAGCGGCGGGCGAAGTCACCGTCACTTCACCGGCTCGGCCCCGCTTGAGTGCGGCCAGCCGTGCGTGCGCGGCGTTCAGTTTTTCTTCGCCAATCGTGCTGGCGCCCGGGTCGGCGACGAGCGCTTCGTAACCCTTGATCGCGTCTTCGGACTTGCCAGCCTGGTCGAGCGACTTGGCGGCCCAATAAGCGGCGTGCGCAGACGGGATGAGTTCGTTGGCTTTGGAGTAGCCCGCGTAGGCGGCCGTGAAATCACCCGCGGCATACGCCTTCTCGCCCTCGCCGTAGGCTTTGCGAGCGGCTTCTTTGGTCTTCTTGTCGGGGGCAGCAGCCGGCTTTGCGGCCGCGCCTTTGTCCGTGCTGAGCGCGCTTGGAGTGACCGGAGCGGCTTTCGCCGTGGGCGCAACGGGCGCGGCTTTCGCCGTCGGGGCGGGCGCTAGCGGTGCGGCCTTGTCGGCGGCCGGCTTGGCCGGCTCCGCCGCGTGGGCCGAGGGAGCGAGCACGGTGACGCCCAGCGCGCCGATGGCGGCCAACAGGGCAAGACGGGAAAACGGCGCAAAGCAGGTGGAACGTCGCATGAAATGCCTCCGCCGCCCGGGAGCCCAGCGCGGCCCGGGGAGGGTAATCTGCTCTGGACGCCCGGTACAAGCCTTTCCACGCCGTTTGCCATGGAGGTGGATTTTCGATCCCTTCCTCGCGTTCGAAGGGGCGTGCGAACCGGCGTTCATTGCCGAGAAGGCGGGACGCGCTCGGGTTTCGCTATATTGTGCCTGGGGGCTGCCATCAGGGGCCCACGCACGCGATGAACGACGACCTGCCCATGGAAGCTGCGCCTTCGCCCGAACCCGTTTCGGACGCACTGGCGGATCCGCCGAGCGAGCTCAGCAGCGAGCGGCCAAAGCGTCGCACCTTGCCGCCACCGGAGTGGCTCGGACGTGAGGGGCCACATTCGGCTGCGTCACTGGCGCTGCAGCGCTACGAGCTCGATCTGCCCGTGCCCCACCGCGTCGGGCCGCGCGCCGAACTCGCCTCGCTGAGTGCGCGACTCGCCGCTGCTAGCGCGGCGGGTGATGGCGAGCGTGAACGCGTGGCCGCATCGTCGCTGTCGCGCGCGCTCGCTGCGCGTGGCACGGAGCTCGAATTGGCCACGCGCTATGCGCGTCGCTCGCTGCTCCTGGGCGAAGATCCGGTGCTGCGCGAGGAGCTCGCCGGATGGTTCGCGAGCCTTGGCGAACCGTCGCTCGCGTCGCTCACGTTGCGCCCGCTGCTCAACGGCAAGAAGGGCGCCGACGCCGCTCTGCTCCACATGCGCCTGGCCGTGCTGCTCGGCCGCGCGGGAGACGCGGAGGCACAGCGCGAAGCGCTGACGCTGGCCGCCGCCGAAAATCCCGCGGAATCACAAGCCTTGGAATTGCTTGGCGCAATTGGCGCCTGGGCGCCCCAAGTCGTGAATGGTCCTGCAGCTGCGCACGCGTACCTGGACGCGGCCGAGCGTCGCGACCGTTTGGGCGAGCGCTCGAGCGCCTTCGAGAACTTGCTGCGCGCTTACGAGATGGCGCCGGAGTTCGCGCCCGCCGCTGCACGTTTGGCTCACGTGCTCACGCTGCGCAGTCGTGGCGGCGCCGCCGACGAGGTGTACCGCGAGCACGCGCGCGCACTCGGCGACTCGGGGCACGCGGTGCACTTGAAGCGCATGCGCTCGGCCATCAGTGATGGCGATTTGCCGCGGGCGCTGGGCGCCGCGTTCGATGCTCGATGCGACGCCGAAATCGATTTGAAGAGCGTGCTGTCGGCGATCGAGCGCAAGGACGGCGCGCCCATCGCGGGTGACCTCGGCTTCGACGAACTGCTCGAACGCACGGGGCTGCACGAGCTCTTGGCAGCGCGCCTGGAGTTGGCCTGCGACGTGCTGGCGGGGCGCGAGCGGGCGCGCGTCGGGCTGGCCTTGGGGCGACTGTACGCAGGGCCGCTCGGCCGCCCGGATCGAGCCGTGGAAGCTTGGATCGACGCCGCCGTGGCCGAACCCAGCAACGCCGAAGCCAAAGGGTTACTGCGCAATCACGCCAGCGCCACGCGCGATCACGCCCCGCTGGTGGAGGCGTTGATTCGCATCGGCGAGAGCGACGCGAGCGCTGAGCGCAACGCGTGTTTGCGTGAATTGAGCTCGCTCGCCGAAGAGCGCTTGTCCGATCCGGGGCTGGCCAGCTGGGCCATCGATCGCTTGCTGCAGGCAGAAACCGATGAGGGGTTGCGTGCGACCAGCGAACGTTTAGCGCCGCGGGTGGCTTCGCAGGGCGAAGCGCTCGACAGTGCCGAGGCCGAACTCGAACGCGCCGCGGTCGGCGATCGCGTCGAGCTCCTGGCGCGCCTGAGTTCATTGCT
>JAQGOV010000066.1 GCA_028293425.1 Verrucomicrobiales bacterium | reverse complement strand
CTGATCCGCGTGGAAACGAGCGCAGGGCATGGCGGTGGCAAACCAACTGGGAAGATCATCGATGACGCGGCAGACCAATGGGCGTTCCTGGTCAGGGAACTGGGAATGCAATAGTGGCAGGGCGCTCCCATCCGAAAACAAGACAGCCGACGGTTTCCCGCCTTTTTCTAATCGTCATGTCGAGGCAGGCTGTATAAGTTCACCGCGCGTGACGTCCGAAAAGACATGGCGCCCGGATGCGGTTCTGATGCTTGTTTCCGGGCTGTTGATTGCAATGAGCCTGGCCGGCCTCGGCCCTGCTCTAGTGGAAAAGCTGGCACCCAGGTACAATGCGTCGCTCGGAGACTGGCCGAAATTCGCTTCTACCATCTTCGTCCATGTCTGCGTCATTATTATGCTCCAGGTTTTCCTGCATGTGCACGAGGTGTCATGGAGAGAATTCCTTGGACTGGACACTCCCGGTGTGGGACGCAAGCTGCTGATCGGTTTGGGGAGCGGCATTCTCGTGGTGCCGCTGCTGCTGGGGATTAATTGGGCCATTTCCTACCTTTTGACGCACTTCCACGGTCCGCCGGTCGAGCAACAGGTTGTCACCATGGTAAAAGCCAATAGCGATGTATTCCTCCGAATTTCTTTGGCTATTGCTGCCATTGTTACCGCGCCTTTCGTTGAGGAGGCAGTATTTCGGGGCGTTCTTTATCCTGCGATCAAGCAACGAGGGCACCGCCTGTTGGCCTTATTCTTCACCGCGCTGCTTTTTGCGGGGGTGCATGCCAATCTCATGACTTTTATTCCGCTGGCTCTTTTTGCGATCGTGCTCGCCCTTCTGTATGATAAAACAGGGGCTTTGCTGACTCCCATGGTTACGCACTCGGTTTTTAATGCCCTGAATTTTGTGCTATTGCTGAACGAAAGACCCATTGAACATTTTTTCCGCCGTTTGCTTGAAAGAATTTGATCTCATTCAATTGCTGACTCGCTCGCTGCCCTCCAATCCCAATGTCATCACAGGGCCAGGGGACGACTGTGCCGTTTTGGATTTGGGGCTGCCGGATGACTATATCCTGTTTAAAACAGACGCCGTCGTGGAGGGGGTCCATTTTACCGGCGCGACAGCGCCTGAAAAAATTGGCCGGAAAGCGCTCGGGCGTGTCCTAAGTGATATTGCCGCGATGGGCGGGAAGCCTTGTGCCGCATTGATCACACTCGGGTTGCCGCCACATTACGAGGTTTCCACGGTAGAAGCGGTATATCGCGGGTTAAACGCCCTTGCAACCGAATGGAAAACCTCGATTGTCGGGGGCGAAACGACCACAAACCCAGGCGGCATGCTCCTCTCCATTGCCTTGCTCGGTACCGTCCCAAAAACCAAGTGCATCCATCGCTCTGGTGCAAAACCCGGGGATGCGATCTTTGTCACAGGACAGCTGGGTGGCTCCATTGCAGGCAAGCACCTGGATTTCGAGCCGCGGATAGCGGAAGCCCAATGGCTGGCCAATCATTTCGAGGTCCACGCCATGATTGATCTGAGCGATGGCCTGGCCGGTGATCTCAAGCACGTTTTGCGCGCCAGCGGAGTAGGAGCCGAGTTGTTCACTAAAACGATTCCCATCAGCCGCGAAGCCAAGTTGCAGGCGAAAGTGGAGTCCTCGGCCAAACCGCCGCTCCTCGCGGCGTTAACAGATGGGGAGGATTTCGAATTGCTCTTTACTATCGCGAGCCGCCTGGCAGTTCCGTTGCTGGACGGTTGGAAAGCCCAATTCCCTGATCAAAAACTCAGCTGCATCGGAAGAATCACGGAAACACCGGGGCTTAGACTCCGCGATCATAACGGGGTGAGAGAGTTCAGCGGCATGGGCTACGAGCATTTTTCTCTGCCTGCGAGGTCCTGACCCAAATGCCCACCATTATTTCCAAAGGCCCGGAGGATACGGCTGCGCTGGGGGAAGCCTGGGCTCGCGAGGCAACTGCCGGGTGGGTCCTTGGCCTTTCTGGAGACCTGGGGGCCGGCAAAACCCAATTTGTGAAAGGCTTTGCTCGCGGGCTCGGCTATTCAGGCCGCGTGCAGTCACCCACGTTCGCCCTTGTGAATGAATATACTGGTGGCCGGATTCCTTTGTTCCACCTCGATCTGTATCGGCTTGATACGCGTGAACAAATTATCGGCGCTGGATTGGAAGATTACCTCTACCGCCCTCACGGAGTTGCGATTATTGAATGGATCGAACGCTGGATTGGAACGGAGCCAACCATTCCGGCAGGACACGCTCGGCTCGTGCGCTTCAAGGTCCTGGGGGAGAACAAACGCCAAATTGATTATGAAGATTTTGGCCATTGAGTTTTCCAGCGCTCGGCGCAGCGCCGCCTTGTTCGACACTGAACAGGGGCGCGTGCTTGCCTCGGCCGGTGAGGCGGGCGGACGAGAGATGAAGGCTTTAGGCATGCTCGGCCAAATTCTGGACAAAACTGGTTGTGCGCGGAAGGACGTCGATTGCATCGCAGTTGGGCTGGGGCCGGGAAGTTACGCCGGAATCCGAGCTGCTATTTCCCTCGCGCAAGGCTGGGAGTTAGCCCTCGGCACAAAACTGATCGGCATCAGCAGCGTGGAAGTGCTGGCACGGGTCACGCAAAGGCAAGGGCTCCATGGCTCTGCCCATCTCGTGATCAACGCTCAACGGAACGAGTATTATGCCGCGGAGTATGAGATTTCCGGAGCAACCGCTCGTGAAACGAATGCTTTAAAACTGGTCCCAGGGGCGCTTGTGTTGGAAATGGCTCAGTCTGGAGCCGTCGTTGCCGGGCCGGAGGCCGAAACGATTCCGTCGGGCAGAGTTATCTTTCCAGATGCCCAAGCTTTGGCTGAACTGGCGGCGGAACGGCGGGATTACGTCGCTGGCGAACGGCTCGAACCGATTTACCTGCGGGAAACCAGCTTCGTAAAAGCTCCCCCGCCCCGCCTCATTCCGGAATGAAGCCTGCTGTTCATTTCTCAGATTACGTATGTCCGTAAAGCAATCATATCGCTGCTGGGCGGAAGTGGATTTAAGCGCCTTGCGCGAAAATCTCGGTTGGATCCGCCACAAAGTAGGGCCAGCCGTCAAAGTGATGACCGTGGTGAAAGCCGATGCCTACGGACACGGCCTGAAGCAAATCGCGGCCTTGCTCATGCAGAGCGGCACGGATGTCTTTGGCGTGGCGAACCTGGCGGAGGCGCATGCTATCCGGAGTGTTGGCAAAGGGTGGCCTATTCTCATGCTGGGCGCATGTCTCCCGAATGAAGTGGAAACGGCTGTTCGCGACCAGGTGAGCGTGACCGTCTCGTCGCTGGAGGAAGCACAACGGTTGTCTGACGCGGCAGCTTGCCTCGGGCGGCAGGCTCTGGTGCACTTAAAGATTGATACGGGAATGGGCCGGCTAGGCGCGCGTCCAGCAGATGCTCCGAGCCTCCTGGCGCACCTGGAAACCTTGCCCGGCCTCGTGGTTCAAGGCGTCTACACGCATTTTTCATCCGCTGAAAGCGATGCGAAATTCACCAGGCAACAACGGGAGGTTTTTCAGAGTCTGCTCGGACCTCTGGTAAAACAGGGCCGTGCCTTTGAATATATCCACGCCAATAACAGTGCTGGAGTGTTGCTGGAGCCAAAGAGTGTCTTCAACACCGTGCGGCCTGGCTTGCTGGTTTATGGAATCATTCCGCCTGGACCCCGTAAGATTCCGCCGCAGTTCAAAAAGCTCGTTCGTCCAGCGCTCAGCTGGAAGTGCCGTGTCAGCCTCGTAAAAACGGTGCCTGCGAAATATCCATTGAGTTATGGGCAGACCTTTCGCACCCGAAAGGCCACCCGGGTGGCGACCATTACCGCGGGCTACGGCGATGGATACATGCGCTCCGGCAGCACAAAGGCGCAGGTCCTGATTCACGGGAAGCGGTGTCCGGTGCTCGGCCGCATCACCATGGATCAAATGATCGTGGATGTTTCCCGGGTGCCTGGCGTTCAGGCGGGGGATGAAGTGGTATTACTCGGTCGACAGAATAAGGCCGAGATCAAGGCCACCGACCTCGCGGAGTGGTTTGGAACCATCCCTTGGGAAGTGCTCACAAACATCACCTACCGCGTCCCGCGCGTTTATCTTGGCGGACATGCCGCCTGATTACCTGGCAACGGGTTCGGTCGGCTGGTTCCGGCGCTTCTTCCAAAACCAAAATGCCAGCCCCAGGATTCCAACCACGATCACGATGTCCGCCTGGTGCGAATACTTTTGGACGACCGTCCAATTATCCCGGAGCTTCCAGCCGCAATAAAGGAGGAAGGTATTCCAGGTTGTCGCTCCAATTAAGGTCACTAAAATGAAAGGCAGCAGGGACATTCTGCCGATGCCGGCTGGAATGGAGATGAAGTGGCGTACGACAGGAACAAAGCGGCCGAGGAAAACGATCCAGATTCCTTGCCGTTTCTGAAAAAACCGCTCGGTCCATTCCAAGTCACGCTGATTGAGCAGCAGATATTTCCCAACCTTCAGAACGAGCGGCTTGCCGCCATAATAGCCCATCGCGTAGGAGATCAACGATCCAACGATCGAACCGAGGCTGGTCGCCAGGATGGCTGCCCAAAGGTTCCAGCGCCCGTCCGCTACCTGAAACCCGACAAAAGGCATCACAGCTTCGCTGGGAACTGGTGCAATCATGCTTTCAAGGGTCATTAAGCCTGCTGCGCCAGCATAGCCGGAAGTATCGAGAATCTTGATGGCGATCTTGGTGATGGTTTCAGTAATCATGCTCTTTATTCAGGTCGCGAAAGAGGCAGCAGATTGGCAAACCACAGGATGAACCCGCAACCTTATTTTCCGCTGAACTGGCCTGTTCCTGCCGCCTCCTTACCTTTCGGCGGTTTCAGCCCCTGGATTGAGAGCGAAAGAGGCGGCAAATCGGAAATTGGAGAAGAAAAGGACTATGTACAAGTCACCAAAGAAGAGCGCCGTTTACAAAACAGGTTCATCGCCAGCGGTGAGTCTGGCGATGATGCCATGTTTGCCAATGAATCCAAAACCGTCCAACCTAAAGCGGTCGACGGCCCTGAATCAGGCGAACCAGGAAGATTATAATTGCTGCCACCAGCAGGATGTGGATGAAACCGCCGATGGTGTAGGAAGTGACCATTCCCAGCAGCCACAGCACGATGAGTATTATTGCAATGGTTTCCAACATAACTTTGCCCGGGATTTTTCTCTCGCCGGTGAGGAAACCTAAGTCATCCTGCCGGGCCCAGCCATGGGGTGTAATCAGCAAAAAACGGCAAAACGCATCTCTGCATCCTGCCGTTTCGAAATCTTGCTGGTGTCCCTAGCTGCGCGTGTTGAAGAGAAATTCCCGGAACCTTTTGAAGTTTTCCGGAACAAAATCACGTTCCACTAAACCGTTATCTCCTTTGATGCGGACTTTAACGGCTTTGGCGTCGGCAATTTTCTGCAACTGCTCGCGGGTCGTGGGATAAAGGGCAGATTCATTCACGAACTTGATTCCCTCCACTCCTTTGTTCGGTTTGCGGGTGTTATAACTGCCGTTGCTGTTGAATCGAAATTCCTGGCCATCAGCAATAATCGTGAGCGTGTTACCGGCCGGGATATTGAGATAGCCCGTTTCTTCCTTGGATTTGTAGGCCGCCTCCAAATAGTAGGTATAATCCTTGTTCCGGTAGTTTTTGAAAACCCGGGAAGCATTCAGCCAAACGACCTCTCGAGGCGGATTCTGCGTTGTTTCCAACATGTTCTCGGACATTGTATCAGTCCGAACGCCCGTGATCGGGTCGAAGGTGGTCATGACATCCGGCGGTTTGGTGGCACATCCAGCCAACCACACCAGCCCCGCTAAAATTAATCCAAGCTGCACTTTCATAGTTTTCCTTATATTTCCCGTGTGGATTCTTAGCATACCCGCCACTCACAGCAACAGTTTTCAATGCTAGTTTTGCGGGAAATGATAAAAAGCCCCGGCAGTCCCGCATATGGGGTTTGCACGGGAGACCCTCAGTAAAACAGAAACGGCCACCAGTTCTTCATGGGTTTGCCCTGGTCATCCCGCTGCTTGTTATCGAGCGCCGGCATGTTCTGGCGCCAATAAATCAGCCATGCGCCCATGCAATCGGGCGCCACTTTCCGGTAGCGCGCAAACGCCTCGTTCGTGAATGGCTTCCGAACGTCCTTCCCGCCCGCACCGCTGCCCATCCGCCAATCTTCGATGGTGGACAGCACAGGCGCGGTGTTGTCCAGGTCATAATTTCCCCGGGCGTTCGGCGGCCAATGCGCATTCCCTCCATTCACGAAGTAATTGGTGACAGTGATTTGCTTATCCTTCCATTGAATGACAGCCTCATCGGGCTTGGGGTAGGCCACTTTCTTGCCATCGTAAGGCAAAGCGTAGAACGTCGAGAACGGCAGCCCCCAGCGCTTTTTGAGGTCATAGCCGGCGTACTCGCTGAAGTACTTCGTGAAATAGGGAATCGCTTTGGATGTGCAGTTTCCTTCCATACCGTGGCTGAGGCTCTCCATGAAGCAGCCGATGCCGCGGGTCACGTTGATGAAGCCGATGCGCAAACTGCGGCCGGTCCATTTCTGAGAGGCGTCCCCGCCGTTTCCAGCCTGGACGAATCGGTTGCCGATCCTCTCGAAAGCCTCATTATAAAGCGGCTTTTCTTCCACCACTTCAAAAGCGCCGAAGTTCTTGACCTGGTCCGCAAGGAACCAGAGCTCATGCACGTAGCCGCCGTCCACCAGTTCATCCAAGCGCAGAAACCGGTTCGGTTGCTTGGGATCGGGAACGCCATAGTATTTGGCAAACTCTTCGCCGAAGAACTGGTTGTAGTCCATGTTGAAGCCGTTGGTTTTGCCGGCTTTGAAAGGGACTTTGCTGGAATTCGCCTGAGTGCTCCCCTCTTCCCTGAGGTCGACAAACTTGAAGACGCCGTATTGAAGGAAAGCGGGCGCATTGCTGTCCGCGTAACCGTGATAGCGGCTTCCCTCGGCTAAAGCCGCGATCAGGTCGCCGACTTGCCTGTCCAATTTGGCGCGGCTGGACTTGTTGTGGAAATTGATCACGAGCACGCGCGGGTGCATCACCCGGATTTGATCGTGGTGCTGCGCGAGCCACGAATCACTGTTGGCATGGCTGGACTGGTTCGGCCAAACGGCTTCGGAAGCGGGGTCATCGGCCGGGGTGGATATTCGGTATGGGGCTTCTGCCGCGTTTGTCCGTACAACCAAGGGAAGGAGCAGGCAGACCAGCAGCCGAAGGATATTGGGGATTCGTTGTGTCGTGATCATCACTTGAGATTCCTTTCCAACCAGGAAACGGTGTTGCTCCACATGTCGGGCAAATAGACGTGGCCAACGCCGGGATAGATTTTGTTCTCGAGGTCGCTTCCCTTCCCATAAAGCTGATATACGGGGCGGACTTTGGATTCGATCGTGCGGACGCCATCGATCGGAGAGCCAGAATCCTGGTCACCGGTCATGAAAAGCATGGGCCTGGGTGCAGCCGATGCCACGACGGCTTCGGTGTCGAAGTGGTTCAGCAGGCCAGGGACAAAATAATAGATGCCATGGGCCGGAAGCGAATGGTGTTCGATCAAGTTCTGGTAACGCGTCAGGCAAGCCACCGCCACACCTGCTTTCGGCCGATCATCCAGGGCCATCAACCACCAGGTCCGCGTGGCGCCCATGCTGATGCCGGTGACGCCGATGCGGGCGCTGTCCACCTCGGGACGAGAACAGAGGTAGTTCAGGGCAAGGATGTCATCGCGCACGATCATCCCCCAAAGCGAGCGTCCCACCCAAAGTTGAAATTTGCTGGCGGTCATCTCCCCTGCTCCACCCTTTTCCGCAGGGCCTCCGGGACCTTGGCCATTGCGTTCGCCGAAGCAGTAGGCATCGATCCCCAGCACCACGAAACCGCGCCTGGCTAAGGTTGGCCCGGCTGGGACGGGAACGGCGTTCGTCCGGAGCATTTCTTCCTTCCCCACGTCGTATTGACCGCCGTGCCAGTGGCAGTAAAGCACGGCAGGCGCTTTGCCGGCTGTACCTTTCGGAAGGAACACGTAACCCGGCACGGTGTCGCCTGCTCCGTTTTCGAAATGGAACTTTTCCAGGATATAGTCGCCATGATCCTCGCGCGACGTCACCGTCACCTTTGGCACCTGGGAATTGTCCGGCATCTTGCCGAGCAACTGCCATAATTGGGCGCGGATGGAGGCGCGTTGCTTTTGCCATTGCTCCTTTGAGGCAGGCGCGTTGAACTCCGGGATCGGCGGCGCGCTCTGCAACCATTTCTGAGCGGCGGGTTCAGGCTGCTGGCTCATGATAGGATATGGGCTGAGGGCCATCCATGTGCAAAGGAGGCAAATGAAGGTTTTCATAGTCGCGCATTGAGACCTCAGAAATAGAGCTTACAAACAACGATCGCGGAAAGCACGCAAACCAAATCCACCAGGAGCATGATGCCGAGCGTGTAGCGGGTCTCCTTTACGTTTACGGAACCGAAGTAAAGGGCCACCACATAAAAGGTCGTTTCCGCCGCACCTTGGAAAATGCAGGACAACTGTCCTGCCAGGCTGTCCGGACCGTACGTCTTCATGGCATCGAGCATGAAGCCACGGGAACCGCCCGCGCTGAAGGGTCGCATCAGGGCCACTGGAATGGCGTTGATGATTTGAGGATCGACGCCGAAGACTTTGAGCACTCCGCTGATGCCGGTGAGCACGATGCTCATGAGGCCCGAGTTGCGGAAAATGCTGAGCGCAACCAGCATGGCGATCATATAAGGGAGCACGCGCAGGCCGGTGGTGAAACCTTCCTTGGCGCCGGTCACGAACGAATCGAAAACGTTTGTGTTCTTGGCCCGAAACATGCGTTCGTTCAGGAGGCTGTAAAACACAATTCCCAAAATAATAAACAGCAGCACCCCGTTGCTCAGATTCCCTGTGAAATGAAATTTCTCGAGGCCACTCAAACGGTTGATGTAAACGAGCAGGACCCCGATTATCGCGCTGATGACGGCCACAAATGCGACCACCACTCCGTTGACCAACCGAATGCGCTGTCGGATCCCGACAAATATCAAGGCCGCCAGCGTACCGATAAACGAGGTGATGATAGTTGGCAGCATGACATCGGCTGGATTGCTGGCTTTCTGCGCGGCCCGGTAACCTATGATTGAAGTGGGAATCAACGTCAACCCGGCAGCGTGCAAACACAGAAACATGATCTGGCTATTGGAAGCCTTCTCCTTGGTTTCATTCACCGCCTGCATGCTCTCCATCGCCTTTAATCCAAAGGGCGTGGCGGCATTGTCGAGCCCGAGGAAATTGGCCGCGAAGTTCATGGTCATGAAGCCGTAAGCGGCATGGCCGGGCGGCAGTTCGGGAAAGATTCGGGTGAAGAGCGGGGTGAGAGCCTTTGCCAGCCTCGTCATTGCATTCGAATCGCTCAGCAAATGCAGCAGCCCGCAAAAGAACGTCAGATAACCTATCAATGGAAGCCAAAGATCGATGATGGTGTTCTTGCAAGTGGCAAAAATGCCATCAGCAGTCTGTTTCCCCCGACACACCTGCACAAAGCCATTGTCCGTCGGAACGTAAAGAAGGTCGCCAGCCTGGAATCCGCTGCCCTTGTTTGCTGCAATGCTGGAGAACAAGGCGGGGTCGCGCTTCTCCAGGTCGCGCGCTGGAATTTCCTCTATCACCACCGGATCATTCTGCTTTCCGTTTACGATATGACCGAGCGTGTAAAGCTGGCCAGAGCCGAGCAGCACAAAAATGTAAAGAATGCTGCCGACCACAATCGCCGCCCAGAATCTGCTCAATGCCATAGCGTAAGCTGAATAGCATGGTTTCAGTTTGCGAGAGGTCAACTCATTTAATGTTTAGTCGTTACCAACCGCGCCACGAAACCGCCATCGGGAGCGACACGCAACCTGAGTTTATCCCTTCCGGAAACGGCCAGAGTTTCTTGATCAAGCCGGTTAGGATCTGAACTCTCTATTGTATCCTTCCAGATTTGAGCGGTGTAACGGCCCTTTCCGAGAAAGGAAAGCGGGAGTTCCAGGTTGCGCTCGGCTTTGGCGGAGAGGCCGCCTATGTACCAGGTGTTCCCTTTGCGGCGGGCGGTCACGAGCAGTTCGCCGATTTCGCCGACGAGGACGCGGGTTTCGTCCCACCAGGTGGGAACCAGCTTGAGAAAATCGAAGCCGGGCTGGCCTTCGTAGGCGGTGGGATAATCGGCGACCATGGGGTTTGGATTATCGAAGCAGACATACATGGCGAGTTGATGGCAGCGGGTGCCGAGGAC
>JAQGOV010000588.1 GCA_028293425.1 Verrucomicrobiales bacterium | reverse complement strand
CTCAAAACCGCGAAACCTTCAAAACCGACTTCCAGGTAAGCGTGGATGCCGCCAAAGGGATTACGACTGGCATCAGCGCGGCAGACCGTGCTCGAACCATCAAAGTAATGGCGGACCCAGCCGCGCTGCCCGAACACCTGATTCAACCCGGCCACGTGTTCCCGCTCCGAGCACGGTCAGGGGGCGTGCTTCAGCGAGCGGGGCATACTGAGGCGGCTGTGGATTTAGCGCGCATGGCGGGATGCCGTCCGGTCGGGGTGATCTGCGAAATCCTGAACGATGACGGTTCGATGGCTCGGCTGCCGCAGCTCGTGAAGTTCGCGCGGAAGCACAAGCTGAAGCTTTGCACGATTGAAGACCTGATTAAATTCCGGCGCTCGCGCGAGAAATTGATTCAACGCGAGGAAGTAGTCAAAATGCCCACGGATTATGGCGATTTTGATTTATATCTTTATCGCGCGGTCACCGACGGCCAGCATCATCTTGCGCTCGTCAAAGGCGACGTGACCGGGAAACCGGCCGTGCTGGTGCGCGTGCATAGCGAGTGCCTGACTGGAGACGTCTTTGGCTCGCGCCGCTGTGATTGCGGGCCACAACTGCAACAGGCCATGAAGCAGGTTGCCCAGGAGGGCAGGGGGGTGATTCTCTACATGCGCCAGGAAGGGCGGGGAATTGGTTTGGCTTCCAAGATCCAGGCTTACAAATTGCAGGAAATGGGCTATGACACCGTGGAAGCCAACCTGAAGCTTGGCTACAAGATGGATTTGCGTGAGTACGGGATCGGCGCACAGATCCTGGTGGATCTGGGAATCAAAACGATTCGGCTGCTGACGAATAATCCGAAGAAGGTCGTGGGGCTCGAGGGATACGGTCTGGAGATCGTTGAGCAGGTCCCGATCCGGATCAAGCCCAACCCTCACAATGCGCGTTACCTGAAAACCAAACGCGAGAAGCTCGGTCATCTCATTTAACGGATCATCACTTTTGTGCTAACTCGAATTCAGAAGAAAACATTGAAACTGAAAGGCGGCCGCTTTGCGATTGTTGCCTCACGGTACAATGCCCGTTACGTGGATGCCATGTTGCGGGAGGCGAAGAAGATCCTTCTTCAATCCGGCGCTGCCGAAGTCAAAATTCTCCGGGTCCCGGGCGCTTATGAAATCCCGGTGGTGGCCTCGAAGCTGGCCCGGTTGATGGCGCCCGGTTTTGATGCCATAATTTGCCTCGGGGTGATCCTCCGCGGGGAGACGACCCACGCGCAGCATATTGGGGAAGCGGTGACGCTCGGGCTGACTCAGATCCAACTCGCCACCGGCGTGCCAATCATTCACGAAGTGCTCCTGCTGGAGAATGAGGAACAAGCTAAAGTGCGCTGCCTGGGCAAAGGGCATAATCGCGGGGCGGAGGCAGCCCAAACAGCGTTGGAAATGGCCAAGGTTTTAAGAGAAATCGGGGATGAGGAAGACATTCCTTTTTGAAGCAAAAAGGGGGCAATGAATGCCGAATTTAGCTGACGCGTCCAATTTAGGAATGTTTGTGAAAAATTTCACAAATAGACTTGCGGTGCAAAAATGGCAATGATAGGTTTTAAACACATTAGTTAATAGATCGTTCTCTTAATATTATGAAATCTTATCTCATTGGGCTTGGAGCAGTAGTGGTGGTTGGTTCCCTTCAGACCCTTTCAGCAGCGGAAATTTCTGGAAAAGTGAAGCTGGATGGGACGCCTAAACCGGAAGTGGAAATCCAAATGGATGCGACTTGCGGGAAAATGCATGCCGGCAAAGTGACCACGCGGCATTATGTGGTAGGCGCCGACAAGGGATTGGCGAATGTGTTTGTCTATATTAAGAAGGGCGCGCAAAAGGCGCCTCCCGCCGCCGATGCTGCCCCGATGATCGATCAGGTGGGCTGCATGTATGAGCCCTATGTTGTAGGGGCTGTGGCAGGGCAGGACGTGACGTTCAAGAACTCCGATCCGGTGCTGCACAACGTGCACGCGACACCCAAGGTCAATAAAGAATTCAATATCGCGCAGCCACTCAAAGGGCAGATGACAAAGAAACAATTTAACGAGCCTGAAGTGCTGGTACGCATCAAGTGCGATGTGCATCCGTGGATGTTCAGTTATGTTGGTGTAGCCGAGAATCCTTACTTTGCCGTCACGGACAAAGACGGGAATTTCACGATTAAGAACGTTCCTGCTGGCACATATACAGTGGAAGCTTTCCACTTGAAGGCTGGTGCCAAGACACAGGAAATCACCGTGAGCGACAGCGACAAGAAAACGGCTGAATTTACGCTTTCCGTTCCTGCGCAGTAATCAAATCTTCGCGAAGGAATAGTTTAGCGCCGCTGCGGTGAGTTCTTGCACTGCAGCGGCGTATTCGTTCATACTACAAGACTTGGTTCGGCAAAATGACTCGTTCCACAAACAACCAATGGCTGCATCGCTTTGCGATACTGACTGCTGTTGCCACGCTCTTTTTGATTTGCGTGGGAGGGTTGGTGACGAGCAAAGGGGTGGGGATGTCCGTGCCGGACTGGCCGACGACGTATGGCTACAACATGTTCTTTTTCCCGATTTCCAAATGGGTCGGGGGTGTTTTTTGGGAGCACAGCCATCGTTTGACCGCATCCGCGGTTGGGTTCATGACAGTCATTTTAACGGTTTGGCTTTGGCTTAAGGAGTCCCGGGCATGGATGCGCTGGCTGGGGGTAGCCGCGCTTTTCGGCGTGATTGCGCAAGGAGTGCTCGGTGGTTTGAGGGTGACTTTGTACAAGGACGAACTCGGTATTTTCCATGCGACGCTGGCTCAGCTTTTTTTGGTGTTGGTCAGTTCGATTGCATTGTTCTCGGCACGGTGGTGGGTAAACGCAGAGTCACGGGAAGCACCCGTGCCAGACCAATTCCGGCTTCGACATCTTTATTTGGCAGTGGCTGGTTGTATTTTTTTGCAACTCATTCTTGGCGCCACAATGCGGCATCAGCACGCCGGATTGGCGATCCCCGATTTTCCCACTGCTTATGGCAAGGTGTGGCCGGACATGAATCCAGCCGCGATCGAACATTATAACCAGAACCGCGGGGAGACGGTGGCCTTGAACCCGATAACGGCCTTCCAAATCGTGCTCCAAATGGTTCATCGCGTCATGGCATTGGTGATTTTCTTGGGTGTGGCCATTGTGGCGTGGCTGACTCGCCGGCAACTCGGGTGGCGATCGCGTCTCACCAAATTAGCCATGAGCTGGTTCGGGTTGCTGTGCCTCCAAGTAGTTCTCGGCGCGGCGACGATTTGGTCCAATAAATCGGCCGATATCGCGACAACGCACGTGGCGGTAGGAGCGCTCAGCCTTTTAAACGGGGCCATTCTCTTCCTGGCTGGCACACGTTGTTTAAAGCGTGCGGAGACTGTGGGGACGAGTGGAAAACGCCACCGAACCATGGGTGATCTGCCTAATTCAGGAGTAAAAGTGCCCGCATGAAAGCGACTGCATCTGCCATCACAGCAACAGCCTCCACTGAAAAGTCGTGGTTTGCTGTGTTTTCCGAGCTGATCAAGGCGCGGCTGACTTTCCTCGTTCTTCTGACAACGCTCGTTGGCTTTTACATCGGCACCCGGGAGAGCACCGATTATCTCCTGATGATTCATACGTTGCTGGGGACGGCGCTTGTGGCGTGTGGCGCTTCAGCTCTCAACCAGCTTTGGGAACGCGAGCATGATGCGAAGATGCGGCGCACAGAGGGGCGGCCGTTGCCATCCGGACGGCTCCAGCCCGAAACGGTTCTAATTCTTGGAGGAGTTTGTTCCATGGTTGGGCTCCTCTACCTGGCCTTCGCGGTGAATCTTTTAACCAGCCTTTTGGGAGCCGCCACTCTGGTCACCTATGTTTTCGTTTACACTCCGTTGAAACGGATCACCTGGCTGAACACGGCAATTGGCGCCATTCCCGGAGCACTTCCGCCGCTGATGGGATGGACAGCCGTAAGAAACGATTTATCAATCGAGGGCTGGGCGTTATTCGCGATTCTTTTCTTTTGGCAGATTCCGCATTTTTTGGCAATTGCTTGGCTTTATCGCGAGGAGTATGCAAAAGCAGGATTTATCATGCTTCCTTCGGTGGATCCTGAAGGTCGGCGGACAGCACGGCAGGCAGTCAGCCACACTCTTGCGTTGATGCTGGTGAGCCTTTTGCCCGTAGCGTTGCGCTTCGCGGGGCCGGTTTATTTTTGGGGCGCGCTTTTGTGCGGGTTGCTTTTTTTGGCATCCTCTCTCCAATTCTCGCGAACCCTAACGGCGCGGAGCGCAAGACAGATGTTTTTCGTATCTATCCTATACCTGCCCGTGCTTTTGGGCCTGATGGTATTTGATAAAATCAAATATTAACAACGATGATTTTGGGATTCTGCCGTTGACACTTTATTAGCCGGAGAGATAAGTTTTCGGCCGACTTTTGCAGAATCGAGCAGCAATCAGCAGTAATAAAAAAGACAAAGTACTCATGGAAGCAACAACGCATGCAGCACATGTGCACGAAGTCCACGACACTCATCACGAGGCGGGCTTCTGGAGCAAATACGTTTTCTCAACGGATCACAAAGTCATCGGGATTCAATATGGAGTGATGGCTCTGATCTTCCTGCTGATCGGGTTCACATTGGTCGCTCTGATGCGCTGGCAGTTGGCGTATCCCGGACGGCCGATCCCAATCGTCGGTGCTTTGCTTGAAAGGGCACTCGGCCCCGAAATGGCATCCGGAGGGGTCATGCTTCCCGACTTGTACAATTCTTTCGGCGCGATGCACGGAACGATCATGGTGTTTTTGGCCATTGTGCCGCTGGCTTTTGCCGCGTTCGGCAATTACGTCGTGCCGCTGCAAATTGGAGCCATCGACATGGCTTTCCCGCGTGTGAACATGGCCAGCTTCCAGTGCTTCTTCATGGGAGGGGTGATGATGTTCTCCAGCTTTTTCATTCCAGGAGGCGCCGCGAAATCCGGGTGGACGTCGTATTCGCCGCTCGCAACGGTGGCGGACATGGCGCACCGGGTCAACGGACAGACGTTCTGGATCCTGGCGATGGTGCTCCTGATTACGTCCTCGCTCCTGGGCGCGGTGAATTTCATTGCTACAATTATTCAACTCCGCGCCCCAGGCATGACCTGGATGCGCATGCCGTTCTTCTGCTGGGCGCAGTTTGTGACCGCATTTCTGCTACTCCTCGCGTTTCCTCCTCTTGAAGCGGCGGCCGTGATGCAGTTGATGGATAATTTGATGGGCACGAGTTTCTTCCTGCCAAGCGGTTTGGTAGTGGCGGGCAAAACGTTAGCTGTGAGCGGCGGCGGCAGCCCTTTGCTGTGGCAGCATTTGTTCTGGTTCCTGGGACATCCGGAAGTGTACGTGTTGATTTTGCCTGCGATGGGTATTGTTTCCGAAGTCATTGCAAACAACACACGCAAGCCGCTCTGGGGGTATAAGTCGCTTGTTTACGCTACTTTTGGCATCGGCTTCCTTTCCTTTATCGTATGGGCGCACCATATGTATCTGACCGGGATGGGAACGAAGATCTCCACGTTCTTCCAAACCACCACGATGATTAT
>JAQGOV010000738.1 GCA_028293425.1 Verrucomicrobiales bacterium | reverse complement strand
GCAACTCGCCTTGGAAAAAAATCCAAAACTCAAGGACGGGGATGGAGTGATCCTGTGGGCAACCTCAGGAACCATCTGGGAGGAGGCGCTAATCTTTCGGGGCAAGAGGTGCTTTGATACGCTGTGCATCTGGCACCGGAAGGACGAGCACACCTACTTGGAGCCGGTCGGCCTCAATGGTGCGCTTAAATGGCTGCAAGACACCCACATGCTAGACTGCCGGGGACTTGTGCAGATCAAGACGTGGAGCCCCGTCGCGAACGCCTGCTTTTTTGACCTGGTTCGCTATCGGAACTTGGAGAACATGCAGTAAAGCAATCTCCAAACTTTGGAAGTTCACCCCGGCCACTTGAAAACAGGTTGCCGGGTTTTTTATTGTTGACGGATCTCGTAACGGTCTTAGTTATTCTGGCCAATGAAAGAACCGAATATGAATATTAAAATTGAAACCCCATCTTTGTTTCAGGTTATCGACATGCAAAGGGATCCTCCGTTGGGCGTCACTGTGACCATGGCTCCGATGCATATGAAACGCTCGGCGGGGCCAGAGGAGATAGCCGCTGTTAAGGCTGTTATTGCGCTCGGGAAGGAGGTTGCCCTGTCGCTCTTTGCTTCCTGGCTTTACGACAAGTTAAAAGGCAACGAAGCAAAGGTGACGATCGGCAAGGAAGAGCAATCCTTTGACAGCAAGGGGAAGATTTTGAAGGCAGTAAAGAAGCATTACAAAAAAAGGAAGTAGTTTTCAACTGCGCCAAAGTCGCAGTCAGCCTCGCAAATTGCGAAGGTCAACTGCCCGTTTCGGACAGTTGCGCTTAACAAACCTCTTCGGCGGCCGCGTTTTGTCCAGCTTGTGAAAGAGATTGTCGAGCCACCGGGGGAGCGATGGATCGCGATGGGAAAGGCGCTTCATTCCCGGTATTTCCAAGAGTTGCGGATACGATCCAACCGTTCCCTTTCCTCCTGCTCGGCTGTTATCTCTGCCACCAATCGATCGTTGTCAAATAGCCAGCGGTAAGACCTTTTGATTTCCCGACGCCACCAGCCGATGAGGGTTTTCAACCGGAAAAGAAATATTAGTAGCCGCTTCAATTTTCCCCCCTGATGAGAATCCCGCTTTTGACAGCGTTGATCAGCGTGTCCATTTTGGTGCTCACGCCATCGATTCCGCCGCCCTGTGAAGCTCCACTCCCGCCAGTGAATCCACCGATACGACTCAGGCTGTCGGAAGTCGGCTTGAATGATTCGGATTGAAACAACCCGGAAAGCTCGCCGGCACGAGCCGCTGCCATATTGGCCTCGTCCAAAGCTTCATATTCCATTCCGACACCTTTGAAGGCTGCTGCGTTCTCCATGTGCTCGGCGATCTTCTTTCGGAGTGCCGCCTCGCGTTCGGTGTTGCTCATGGCCTTTTCCTGTAGGCCGAATATCTGTTGCTCGAAAGCGAAACGCTCCGCTGCGGTGGACCGCTCAAGGCTGAGTTGTTTCTCCCGTTCCTTGGCTGCGTATTCCGGCTCTGCCTCCACGCGGCTCCGCTCGAGGGCTACCTCCATGGCCGCCATGTCACGTTCCTCGGCTTCCGTGTCCGCTATAGCTTGGCGGCGAAACTCATCTTTGGCATGAAACTGTTCCATCTCCGCATCTACCCGAGCGTCCTTGATTCGGGGGGCCACTTCGCCGCCGCCCAGATCCCGGCCGAGCCCCGGCGCTGCGTTTTTGAGCCCAAGCCAAGGGAGCTTGAATGGGACTTCGTAAAAAATCTTGGCTAACAAACGCCCAAAGCCGCGAGACGCGTCGTTCATGGCGGCGTCAGTCAGAGCAGTAGATTCCTTGAGCTTGGTCTGCCGATTGATCTCAGCCTCGCTCACCAAGTTCTTTTCCGCTAATGGGCTATCCAATCCTTTCTTTGCCGCTGGGAATACCTCAACGGCTCCACGACCACCGATCCCCTTCAATGCCGCCAATCGTTCCCCAGTCAGATCGACGTTTTTCAGGAACTTAAATATCTGGATGGACAGATCCTCGTAAGACTGGCTGACCACCTCGGCAGAGCTGACCCCAACGGTGGCAAACTGCTTCATTGCCTTGGCTCCAGCCTCACCGCCCTCTTTTGCCGCTTCCTGGCTGACCGCTACGTGATCCATGAAACCAATAAAGGCCTCCATGGATGAGCCGGTTCCCATCATTACGTTCCGAACCCGCTGGAAGGTGTCATGGTCCAGGCCAGTGCGTAGTGCACCCTGTTTGGTTTCCTTCACCTGCTCAGCAACCTTATCGCTGGCTTCCTGTGCCTTCTTTATCAGCGATCCGACGAAAGCAAAACCGGCACCACCAAGGAAACCTCCAGTGAGTCGGGTAACAATCCCCATTAATGGATTCCCGCTGGAAACACTATTTAAGGCTCCACCAATTTGGGTGTTGATGTGCTGCGCAAAGTTTGCGGTTTTATCCGATGCGCTCTTGAGGCCTTTCTCGTATCCGCGCCCGTCTAGTCCGAGCTCTGCGATCAATGCTGGTCCACTCATAAATTAGAAAGTTGCCTCAGTAATGGCGGACAGCCCCCTGAGGCGCGGGGTTTACGTGAGGAATTTTTAAGACTCACGCAAAGGAAACGCCATCGTCTGGCGACAGTCAGGTGACTTTAATACCTGCCAGAGCTTGCGCCCCGGAAACCAGACGATGGCAAAGTGATCATTGCTTGGAGATGCCGTGCTTTTTCTTGAAAGCCGCAACCTCGGCTTCGGCTGTGTTGATCTGCTTTTTCAGCCGCTCGAGGAGTGCTGGCAGGCGATCCATTTCAAAGCTGCGGTTACGGAACTCGATCCCATGATCAACGGTGATGCCCTGGCGCTCTGGCTCCAAAAGTAATTCGCAAACCTCCGCTTCCAGTTGGGGGAGGCGTGCGGCATGGGTGTTGAAACGGTCCTGGGCGTTCTTCATGCAATCGCGCAGAAGATCGGCGTTGCCTTCCATGTCGGCAAGCTCCTGCTGGATGGCAAGTGCCTGTTTCCGGCGCTCTTCCAGTTCGGCTTGCCTCTGCTGGATCTCAGCAGTCAAAGCCTCCTGTGCGGCGTGAACATCGCGCAAAGACTTAACCGCAGAGTCGTGCCCTACGCTACGCAGGGGGAAGTGTTGGCGTCCGGCTGCTGCTGGCTCTAGCGGGATGTGCCCGGGTGGGATTTCGGTGAGGGGTGATGGTGCGCCTTTCATGGCGTCACGTACGATTGATGGTCCAAAATTCATAAATTTGCTGGTTAGTTGATTTTCTGCATCTCGGTTAAATAGGCTCCGTGGTTCTGAGCCGCCAAGATTTCGGTTTTGTTTTGTTTGAAGAACTCAAAGCGCTTTTCCGGCGGTAGGGAAAGGAACTTGTCCGCGATTGGATCAAGCGGCGGCTCCTGATGCTGCGGTCCCTGGTTGCGCATGGAACGCCAAGCGGAAAGAACCGCTTTCTTATTGGTTTGGAAAAACTCGGTGCGCCTGTGTGGATCTTTAATGCTGGTGAGTGCGGCCAGGATATCGCCAGTTTGGAAAAGTCCGCCCGGGTTAGCTGCGGGTGCTTCCACGATGTCGATGCTGTAAAGCTCCGTTACCCGGATGAAGGTCTTGTCTCCGAGTGTTTCACGTTCGCCACTGAAGGCGATGGAAAGCCCGATGGTGTCAGCCATGGCCCGGATAACTTGCACGGTGGAAGTATAGTTCGGGTGTGATTTCAGCAGGTGAAGATCCGCCTTCAACTGGTTGCCATCGATGCGGAAGGCTTTCAGAAAACCCACGATGCCGGTGAAGCCCGAACCGTGATCCAGTTTCACCTTCACGCCGGAAGGGAATTTGTCGGCCGCATCCTTGACCGTGGAGAGAGTTTTGGAGTCGGTCCAAAGGCCATGACCCTGGGCTTCGACTCCACCTGTAATGACGCTGCATCCGTAAATGATGCCTTGCGCCTCGTCTATTGCGCTGCTCGCTTTCGCGGCAAAATGTAAACTGTAATTCATTCTGATAGATAGACTGCGGAGTTTCTCAGACTGATGATTTCAATAGTGCTTCCCGCTCCTCCCACCTGCCGAACAGGTAGCACGCGGCGCTGCGCTTACGAACTCCGAACGCCTTCCCCACCTGCCGGACGTGGTACCAAACCGTGGACTGTCCGATGCCAAGGCATTCCGCAACGTCCTTGTCTGGCATGTCGGCGGATAGGAGTTGCATCACCACGATCTGCCGGGGGGTCAAGTGCGTGGTGCTCATTCGTCAACCGGTTCAAAATCCTGCTGCGTGCGAGCACCGACCAGTAAAGCGATCTCGTTCAGGTGCTTATTCAAGGCAAGGTAATGACGATTGATTTTGCCATAGCTGGGGTGGTCCAGCGTCAGAAGGAGACGGCAACCAAAACCAAGCCCCGCTTTGCTTATGTCCTCCCAATGGTCCGCCAGCGTGCCGGGTGCGGTATTGTGTTTGTAATCGCGCAAGTAAGCCAGGAGCTCGGCCTCATGGATGCGACTGCCGCGAAACGCTGGACAGCCTTTGGCCTTCAGTTCCGCCAGTGTGTCTTTGCTTATGTTGAGAACCCCGGATGCTTGAGCCATTGAGTCAAACACCCGGCCATCTGCTGATTTTGTTGGTCTTTTGGTCATAAAATTGAATTCGCGCGTTTTTTACTTAAAATGAGGTTTCATAGAAATATGAGGCGATGCTGGACAACCTATCTTCTCTAAAAGGGGTAAAAGATATCTAAGGGGGCATATCTTGCCTAGTTGGTCTGCCCCTATACCCCCCGCTTTAGCGCCTGCCGTTCGCTCTGCCGCATCGATACCGTTCAAACGAACAGTAGCCTCCCGACATTTACCGACACACCTTGCGCCTATACATATAGGCGCTGACGGTATGACGGTAGAGCCGACATGACGGTAGAAATGACGGTAGTTTGACGGTTGACGGTAAAACACAGTTAAAATGCTTTCGCGTAAAGACTTCCAAAAGGCTTTTTGATTAGTTTTAAATGCTCCCATTGTTGGATTCTCCGCTCGGCGGTTCTGTCGGTTACCGTCAGGACCGTTTTGACGGTAGATTTTAGGTCGGAATAGCGCATCGACGGGTGCCCATTGAAGACGTCTTCAATCTCACTCATGGCTGACTGCCGCTTTAAATCCTCCTTCTGCACACCCGCAGACTCACATGATACGTGCATCATCTGCTCGTTACACCACTTGAACCTTGGGCCAGTCTCTTTAGAGATAGGCGCGTTCCTCTGTTTGGCAGAATAGACGACGGTGGTTTCGTTCTCCTTTTCTAGTTTTAAGTTTGTTTCCGCCTTCCGTTCCAGCTGGCTTCCAAGGTGTCCGCGCGCCTTTTCACTGCCGGGGTTGAAGTGGATGACGCAGATGATCGGGCAGTCGTGCCGGATGGCAATGGAGTGCAGCTCTGCCACGAAAGCGTTGCATTCTGCGGGGTCGTTCACGTCCACCACCAGATCCGCAACTCCATCGATAAGGACGGAATGCACACCACCAAACTTTTTCGCCGCCTGCTCGATGCCGAACTTGACCGTTTTCCATGCCTCATGAGCGGCCATCCCAGTCAGGCAGTAGGAGAGTAGCCAATTCGGTTTCGCTTTAGCTTTGGCCCGGGCAACAGCGCGATCAATTTGCTTCCAATGGTCAGCAGGACATTGCTCGGTGTCGAAGTGGACCAGAGCTTTACTGTCCGGGTTGTGGCTCTGAATCGTGAATGTGTCCGCCTCGCTTTCCAGACTTGTGAGGACTGAGGCTATAATTGAGTTAATGACAGCCGTTTTGCCGTATTTGGCCTGTGCCGTAATGCAATCAATGTTTCCCGCGGTCGCGATTGGAACAAATGCCATTTTGTAGACGACACGCTGCTCCGGGGGTGGTTTCGCTGGATCATATTCCCGGCCGGCAAGCTCGTCTTGCATTCTCAGATCCGGCGCCTGCGCTTCCTCGACGATAGCCTTCAGCTTTTTGATAAGCTCAGGGACGGAGACGGTTTCTCGCTCCGCAGCCTCGGATAAAGCGAACACGTCGCGGCGCGTTTTGGTCCATTGCAGTTCACCTATCAAATAGCCAAGCCGGTGGTAGTCGGCAACTCCGATATCCGGCAGCTAGGAGACAAGGGCGAAGTCCGCAATCTGGCCTGACTGCTCAATGCGGCGGCAGATTGAAAGTGCCTCTATTGGTTCGGCGTCTGATTCCAGGCTCCTGATCGCGCTAAATATACTTCGGTGCTGCAGGTTAAAAAAGTGTTCGGGGGTAACTTGTGAACACCTGGGCAGCATCGCAGAAGGCGAAAGAATGATGGCTCCTAAAAGCTCGCGCTCTGGTTGCTCGGCTTTTGGAATAACGGTGGGGGCGGTGCTCATTGCTGCACCTCCTTCTTGATTTCATCCATCACCACCTTGAGCGCGTGCACAATCAGCGCCCGCTCATCGTTGCCCCGGCGACCAACCCACTGGATGAATGAGACCTGATGATCCTCTGATGCCTCTAGCCAAACCATTTTGAGCACGCGCAATTTCTTGGACTCCAACCCGGACTTTTCCGGCTTCGGTTTTCCTGGAATTTTCTTCACGGCCTCCAGCAAGGTGGTGGTGCCAGTTTTGACCGCCTCGCTTACCTCCGGGGCCACGGCTCCAGATTCTACAGCCTTTGCCAGCTTGATTGCTTGCTCTGCCTTGTGACGCGAGACTTTTGCCTTTTCCGCGACCTTCTCGGCGGTAGCGTTTTTGCGCTTTGGTTCACCTTCCCCAGCTTTCAGGGGAACCCCCGCCTTTTGGTTCTTTTCTGCATCCTGCCTCAACTGCCAACAGTCTGCGTCATAGGCGATAGAAACCCGCTGATCGTCTGTCAAATGGCGACGGTCAATGTTCTTGGCTACGATCCATTGAGCCTGGCTAAGAACCTGACGGAGCGGGAGCGACGACCATGAAACTATGCGTGGCTCCACCTTGGCAACCTCGCAAGCTCTCAGCCGATTGCGGCCGTCGAGGATGACGCCCCCATCGACAACCACCGGATCGAGTTGTCCGAAGTGCTTTATTGAATCAACCAGGTCTTTGAAGTGCTGCCCATCTTCCGGCAGCATGGGGAACATTGCCGCGACCGGATGGGGCTTGTATTGAAAGGAAAGGTGTGTAGAATTTCCCATAGTAGTTTTCATTTTAGGCACCCTGACCGGTGCCTTTTTTGTTATTCACAGCCGCAGCAAGTTCCCCCGATGGTTTCGGTCAGCAATTTCAGCTTGTAGAGAAAACATGCGACCTCCTGTTCCAGCGCATCACTTGAAAGGTGCGCGTATTCTGGGCAGGACC
>JAQGOV010000572.1 GCA_028293425.1 Verrucomicrobiales bacterium | reverse complement strand
GGCCCAAAACCGCTTCCGTGTGGAACCACTTCGGTTGGAGGAACGCTCCCAGCAGCTTCCGGGTGAGCCCGGTCACGCGCACCTGTCCGAGCAGGTCGAGGTCATCGAGCGCCGCCGCCCCTTCGATGATGTGGCCGATTTGCTCGTCAGCATCCGCGCGGCCTTCGGACCAAAGCGACAGCGCTCGCGCCCGAATATAGGCTTCCGGGTGCGAAACCTCGTCGGTCTTGACCTTGGATCGTTCAAAAATCTCCTCGGCCTGCTTGAGGTAACTTGCCGCGCTCACCTGGGCGAGGCCCGTTTGCATTTTTACCAGCCCGGAAACAACCGGCCTGATCTCCCGAGTCACGCTCAGGGATCCGCGGTCCGCAAAGATCTCGGTGTAAAGCTGGAACCAGCGGGCGCTTTGATGATGGCTGGCGCTTGCCCGCGGATCGTTCGCCACGGCCTGGAGCAATCGGTCGGCAATCAGAAACTCGCCCTCGTCCTGCTGCCAAAGGTGGTAGTGCGCCAGCTCATGACCGAGCAGCGACTGCAGTTCTTCCGTGTTGAGCAAGGACAACACGGGCCCGGAAAACACCACATGCGCCTCGTTGGGGATATAATAAAGGGCGGCGTTCAACTGTGTGCTGTGCTGCAGTTGATAAAGAGTCAGCGGAATGTGGCTTAGACCCAGCCGCTCGCGCGCTTCATCCGCCACGCGGAACAGGTCGGGATGACTTTCGGCATCCAAACGATAAGCGGCTTTGAGCAATTCCAGGCGCAGATGCTCGGTATATTCCTCCTGGGCTTTTGCCGAAGCAAACCAGCGCCAAAGATCACTTTCGTGCGTCAAGAGGTAATCTCGCAACGCGCGGTGATATGGCAGCGCATCCAAACTCTGGCTTGATCCGTCCATGAATGATATTTCGCCTGAATCCGGCATGACATTAAGCCGCTTTGGTCGTGGGCAAAAGGCAAAACTCGTGAGGAGGGACGGGGATTTTCTTGCAGGAGGTAACAGGTGGGCATAAACAGCTTCGACGCTCAAGCGCCCCTCCTGATAATATATAGGCTGAGGAAAGATGACGGGATTGTCCCGCGTCCGGGAGGTAATCCTAATCTCTCGTCACTTTAGTCCCCGGGACTGCCTCCTCACTCACCTTGGCAGCAATGGGGAAAGCACGGACCAGGAAGTTTGGGCGCAAAGAGCTCATTGACCTGAAAGGGAGGTGGCTCTGCCTCGTTAACTCACCAATGTTGCCCTCGGACTAAACGGCAACGACCGCTGGCTTGGCAACGGGTGGCTCCAGATGGGCGTGATGAGCATTGAGCATCTCCAACACGCCTCGGACAGATTCATACTGAGCAGAGACGCGTCTTTTCTTCCCTGTGTAACCCGGTGGTGGTTGCTTGGTCCGGCTGATTTGCACCAGGTGCTTTCACACCTTCCTGATCTCTACGAGTTGGTCCTGAAAAGTCCAGATCTGACCGTCGATCAATGCTCCAATGTGAGTGTGGGGTGGTGTCAGCTCAAGTCTCATAGCCAACAACCTACACCATCTTTCCCTTATTGTCATTGTTCACACATACAGCATATTGGAGGGTAAACTGCCACTTTCGGACCATAAACCAGCTATTATGCGGTGTGCGGGCCCAATCAAAATTTTTTTTCATAATCCCTGCTAATTCCCACGCTTCTGAGCGAGGGCGGAAACCCTGCTGAACAAGGCGGCCGGGTGGTTCAGCCGTTTTTACAGCCGATAACCCGCTATACCATCAGTTCACCAATCCAATCGAAACATCCCTTTTGTCCTGTAGCCGCCAAGTGAAGTCGGGGATGGCTGGCGTGGTACGACGGAAGACCGAAATCAAAACCAGTTGATGGCGAACGGGGTTGACCGGCGAATGACGGTTCTTCCTTGAAAATAGCCCGTTTTCTCGCTACGCTCGAAACTGTAACAAAACCGATTCACTCGTCGTGCGCACGCGAATATATCTTGTCCTGATTGCGCTCTTTTGCTGCTGCACTATCAACCTTCGTGCTGATGCGGTCCTGCAGCTTTTCAACCTCACCTGGAACGAGGTGAACCAAAAAATTCCGGAGATTGCTGAAGCGGGTTACACGAGCCTTTGGCTTCCGCCGCCGTGCAAGGGCGGGAGCGGTTATTCGGTGGGTTATGATCTTTGGGATCCTTTTGATCTCGGCGACAAGGATCAGCGCGGGACGATCGCGACTCGTTATGGCACGAAGGAGGAGTTGCTGCGGATGGTGCGAACGGCGCATCGGTTCGGCATCCGGGTTTATTTCGACAATATTGTCAACCACCGGGCGTTTGATGTCCCGCTCTACAACGCGTCGACACCGACCAACATCTATCCCGGCATGACAGTGGGCGATTTTCATTTGCGTTCGACCTCGGATGGCTTTTACCGGAACGTCAGTGATATCCGGGATTGGAGCAGCACCTGGCAAATCCAGAACCTGAGTCTTTCGGGCCTCATCGACATCGCGCACGAAACGCCGAACGCGAACTTTGGTCCCACGGAAGGCAGCACAGCGCCGAAGCCGGTGTTTGTCCGACATCCCAACAACCCGGAGTATTATGATTTGCATCCGACGCTGGGCAGGGTGGGCTTTGGTAATGTCACGCAGGGGACGCTCGATGCAAATCCCAATTTCTATAAGGAAGACGTGGGCGCTTATCTCCTGCGGTCCGTCCGTTACCTGGTCGATACCACGCACTGCGACGGCTTCCGGTTGGATGCCGTGAAACACGTGCCCGCCTACTTCTTTGGCCAGCAAAGCGGCGCGGACAAAGATACGAGCAGCTCCGGTTACCTCGGCAGCGTGCAATTGCAATATAACCTGACGCACGGTTTTACGGACTCAAACCATCGCAACAGCAATTTCGACACGGAATCTCCCCGCAACGATGCGCTGGTGTTTGGCGAGCACCTCGGGGAACCGCCCAGCTTTGGCGAGTACGTGGATGCCGGGATGCGGCTGCTGGATAATCCACTCCGCAATTACCTGAATGATGTGCTGGGCAATCCCAGCGCCACGCTGGCCGGGCTCGAGCAGCGGGATTCCGGCGGCCTGGGCGCTTCGGTGCGGGTGATGCATGCGCAAAGTCACGATAACGACTTCGCCAACCATCGTGAGCTGCAGAATGGATATTACTTTTTACGCGAAGGCGTTCCGCTGATTTATTCCGATGGTTATAACAAAACGCCTTCCAACGGGGATACACCGTTTCCGCGCTGGGCCAATGCCCCTTACCTGGGGGAGTTCGGCGATAACAAGATGCCGGATGTCGCTTACCTGCATCATCAGTTGGCTCGGGGCGGCACCCGACCGCGCTGGGGCGACAGCGATGTCGCGGCTTTTGAACGCTACGACTACCGCGAGCCCGCCACGGCAGCCGACCAGACCGTGGTGCTCTTTGCCATGAATGATAACTATGGCAACCCCGGAGACATCAGCTTCGACGATGATGTCGCGCAAATTGATTCAGGGATGCCGAGCACGTGTTACCCGGTAGTAAACAGCCGCCATCAGGGATTGGTCGTGGGGTTTGCGCCGGGGACACATCTCGCTCAGCTCGCTGATTCGCCGGGCAAAGACCGTGCCTGTCCGGAACTGCTGGTGCGGTTGGCGACGAACGACAAAACTGAGGCCGACGCTACCAGGAACGATCCAAACCCGGTAAACCGGAAAGTGTACGTCGGTTCGCAGGTTCTCGCTCCGGGTGGAGGTGCCATCGAGCTGAAAATTCCAAGCGGCTCTTATGTGACCTACGGTCTCCAATGGCCCGAACCGAGCCGGGTGGACACCGCTTTGACCAATGCAGCAGGCCAGGTGGCTTCCAGCGATGCCATTGTTCTCCAGCAAAATGGCCGGATGGTGCCACGCCTGACAGTGTTTCGGACGGATGGCCATGATGGAGATGGCCTTTTCAACCCGAGCTATCCTTTCAAGATGCGCGGCAGCGTTGGTAGTTCTGGCAATGTGCAGGGTGGAACGCACGTGAGCAATCTCACCTATGCCATCGATATCCCGGTGGTGACGAACTCAAGTCCACTCGACATCTTAGTTCGAACCGATGGTTCCACGGTGAATACTCTTTTGCGGCTGGATGCGGGCATGGATATCAACAGCCATCTGGGTCTGGGAGTTTCCAACGAATTCACCTCCGGGCGATTGGATCTGCGTGACAATAAACCCGGCCAGGCCACCGATGTGTTCCTGGGTTACGAAGACACGCAGTTCCACTTCCGGAATGGGCCGGAAAAATTCGCGGCCCGCAATGTCGCGCGAAACACGGTCCTGTCAGTTGGGGCTGAGACTTACAGCTACACGGTCGGATCGGACGCGACCACGAACGTGGTCCTGGGCAGCGGCCTTGGCGCGGATTATCCTGAGGAAACCTGCGCCTGGGTGTATCACGATCCAGCAGCCGCGAATACTTTTGTGGGACAGACTGCGATGAAAAGCACATTGCTCGCGGTGGATAATGTTTGGAAATACGATCAGTCGGGGGCGGAACTCGGCACGGCTTGGAGGAATCAAGGTTACAACGATGCGAGCTGGCCGTCTGGTCCCGGCGTGCTTGGCCAGGAAACTGCCACGTTGCCGGCACCCATTCGAACAACCCTCAACCTGAGCAATGCTTCCAACGTTCGCATTACCAATTATTACTTCCGCACCCATTTCACGGTCCCGTCCAATTCCCCCAGTTTGTTCCTGACCGCTTCGAATCTGATTGATGATGGGGCAATTTTTTATCTGAACGGTGTGGAGGTGTTTCGCTATAACATGCCGGCCGGCCCGGTCACCGCCACCACGCTTGCGACGAACACGGTGGAAGCTACCAACTGGGTCGTTTTTACAATGCCAGCCGACGCGCTGGTGCCCGGAGACAATGTGCTCGCAGTCGAGGTGCACCAGTCGACAACCAATAGCAGCGACATTGTTTTTGGGATGTCCCTGACCGCCGCGCCACGCCAACGATCTTCGACCAAGTTTTCCGGGCCGGTGGATCTGTGGGTGAAAGCCGGCTATCAAAATCAGATCAATCGTTGCTTCATCTACTACACAACAGATGGCACGAGTCCCGAAGGCGCGTATGGCATAGGGCAGGGGACCACGCGGGTGGTCCAGGCGGCCTTTGTTGATGATGATTTCGCGGACGGCACGATCGATTGGTGGAAGGGAACCATTCCCGCCCAGGCGGCCGGGATTCAGGTGAGGTATAAAATCTCGCTCTTCAAGCAAGGCGCAGGCACGATCCCGGACTACGCCGATTCCAAGTATTACGCCTTAACGCAGTTCGGCATTACCAATTGGAATCCGGCCACCGCGCAAGTGTGGGTTCACGGCGATCTCGCGACCAACCAGGTGGCGACTGGATTGGCAGAAGGTTATCACGTGCTCCGCGCGCGTGCGTTCCTGCCGCGCTCCGGGAAATCGAGCGTGTTCAACACGTTCATCCAAACGTTCTATTATGACGCGCAGCCGCCTGAGGGCATCATCGCGTTCCCACCGAACAACGGCGATACGTTGCGCAGCACCGATTACGATTTCGTAATTCGCGCTGACGAAACTGCAACCGAAGTGGAATACAACATCATTGATAGCGACCCCAACAACGACGACGTGAACACTGGGTTCAATAATGGCAACGGCTTAATCAATGGAGCACCCGCCTTTGCAAGGGCTACACTGGTGAAACCTTTGCCCTCGTTAACGCAGCAATATCCCAGCATGCCTCAGGAGTTCCGCTTCACCTACTTTGCCCTGCCTCCGAGCGGCACGGCCACGATTACGGTCCGAATCAAAGAATTTACCTCCGCATCCTTCACGAATCATTACCGCACCGTGAACCTGGCCGCGCCCGCGCAGACGCTCTCAATCGCTTTCCCCAGCGCCAACGGCGAGAACATCCAGTTGAACAATCCCACCAACGTTTACGAAATCGTGGCCTGTTTTTCCGACACGCTCACGGCCAACATTAATTTTTTCACCATCAATATTGATGGCGCATTCCAGCCACGCACCAATGCCAACGGGACGGTGAATTACCGCGTGCAAGGCAGCTATTGCGGTGCGGGCAAGAAGGACCTTCGTTATAGGTGGACCGGCATGAACCCTGGCCAGCACTATATCCAAGTCAACTACAACGGAGACGGATTGAACCTCCAGGCCTCCCGCCTGGTAAACGTCTCTCTGTATAATGTGCCGGATGCCGATGGCGATGGCCTGCCCGATTCCTGGGAAACTCAAAATGGCCTCGACCCAAATTCCTCCGCTGGCGACAACGGCCCCAACGGCGATCCGGACCACGACGGTTTTACCAATCTGCAGGAGTATATCGCTGGAACCAATCCACGTGATCCCAACTCGCTGCTGAAAATCTCCAAGTTAGTCACTGGGCCGCAGGTGATCTCATGGCAGAGCGTTCCGGGGAAAAATTACCAGGTGCTCACCGCGGCGGATGTGACCTATTCGTTTGAGGCCGTGAGTCCAACGATCACAGCGGTTTCGACTAATACGGCGTTTACGAATTTAGCGCCGGTGAGTCTGCAGCAGTTTTATCGGGTTTTGGTGCAGCCTTGATCGCCGGCTACTGCCATTTCCCAAGGGCGTGGGCGGCGGAGCCGTAGGCTCCGGCGTATTCGCCCATTTTGGCGGGAAGGATTTTGACTTTGTGGCTGGTGGGCCGCCACTCGACAGCATCGAGAAATTTTTGAAGCGACTCAAACAACGCAGGGCCGGAGCGGGCGATTCCTCCGCCGATGATGACTGCTTCCGGGTCCACGATGTTGATGAAGGAGCCCACGGCACAGGCCAGGGCTTTCACCGATTTAAGCCAAATCTCCGCAGCCACCTGGTCGCCTGCTTTGTAAGCATCCACTAATGCGTGGGTGGTTGGATACCTGCCGCCGGTTCGCACCGTAATGCTGCAATTGCCGATGGCGTCTTCGAGGCTGCCTGGCATGCCGGTAATATCCGGCGAGCCATTCGGGTCCAGACTGGAATGGCCGAAGTGGCCGCCACGTCCCGTGTGCCCGCGCAAGAGTTGGCCAGCCACCAAGGCCGCGCCGCCGACACCAGTCCCGAGTGTGAGCAGGAACACGTCGTCAAATCCTTGAGCCGCGCCAAGCCAGGCTTCCCCGAGCAGAGCGGCGTGGGCGTCGTTCAGCACCGGGATGGGGCTTTCCCATGGCAAGTATTCGGCCCAGTTTAAGCCCTCCAACCCCTGGAGCCGGCCGGGCATACAGGCAATCGAGCAACGATCGCGCGCGGCCAGGCCGGGGGCAGAAAGTCCAATGCGCGGCTTGACCGGTTCACTGGGAAAACGGGCAGCGACTTCGTCCTGGAGGTCGCTGGTCAATTGCCGGATCGTCCTGGCCCAATCCATCGGCACGGACGGGTCGAAGCTGACATTTTTTTGCGCGAGCGTGTCGCCTGCGGCGGTGACCACGACCGCCTTGACGCTCGAACCTCCCAAATCAAAACCAATCGCGTGTTCCATGCGGTCTAACGTATCTTTTTCCACAGAGAGAACAGTTTCGAAGCCAGATTGCTTTCCTTTGGAGGCGGGGCTTCCGCCGTTCCGCGCCGTGGGATCTGACCATCGGACACCGTCCACCCACCATCCACGCACAGGACCTGGCCCGTGACAAATTTCGAGTCGTCCGAAAGGAAGTAAACCGCCGCTGCATCCAGATCGGAAGGAGCGCCGATGCGTCCGCCATCCAACGGCTGCTTGGTGGAAACGAAGGCCATAATCTCCTCGTCGCCCTGGGCCCGTTGCGACATCGGCGTGGCCACCAGGCCCGGCGCGACAACGTTGAACCGGATGCTCTGGGGCGCGTAGTAGGCCGCCGAAGACTTTGTGAGCCCGACCGTCGCCGCCTTGGCAGCGGCGTAACCGTGGGTGCTGAAGAAGTGCGGAGACGGGGAGAGCCCCAGCACCGAACCCATGTTCAAAATCGAACCACCGGAGCGTTGCGCCAGGAATTGTTGCACCGCCGCGCGGTTGGAATAGAACATGGAAGTGAGGTTCTGGTTCAAAGTATAGCTCCAGCCTTCATCGGTGAGCTCATGCAAAGGTCCATCGCCCTTGCGCCGGCCGCTTCCACCTGCCACATGATACAACCCATGAAAGCCCTTGAAATTGCCGAGCGCCACCTGGATCGCAGCAGGCGCGGCTTTCGGGTCGGAGGCGTCGGCCGCCAGCCCGAGGCAGTTCTCCCCGAGTTCTTTCTTAGCGTTGTCGACTTTCTCTTTCTCCCGGCCAACGATCACTACCCGGGCGCCGGCGTTAATAAAGGCTCGCGCCGCTGAAAAACCCAGTCCACTCGTGCCGCCAATGATGACGATGGATTTTTTGGCTAATTGATCGGATCTCATGTACGGGGCCAGTATCGTCAAACTGCGGCCAGTTTGTCGATTCCGGTTAAGAGATTCCACGCTGCAAAGTTACTGAAGCGGACGCTTTGGGTAAACAGACCTCCTGGTAAGGATCCAGCATTCGTTCAAGGTTGAAGTGCTTTTGAATGTGCTCAAATGCATTCGCGCCCAATTTGCGGCGCATCGAGGGGTCTAGGGCCAGACGAACCAAAGCGTGTGCGAAAGCCTTTAGCTCACGGGGAGAAACCAACAGGCCGGTTACACCATCGATGACCTGTTCCCTGGCTCCGCCGACATCGGTGGCGACGACCGCCAACCCGGCTCCCAACGCTTCCAGGAGCGCATTGGGACATCCCGCAGGCTCGGAAATCATAGCGAAGATGTCCAGGTTCTGAAGGAATTCCGCCGTATCGGGCAACTCTCCCAACCATTGCACCGGCAGAGGCAGGCAGGCTGATTGCAACTGAGCGAAATAATCCTGACAGCCCGGCTCAACTCTTCCGGCAATGAGCAGTTCGAATGCAGGCAAATGCGGCTGAGCCAAGAGGAGGGCTGCGATGAGATCCTCCAGACGTTTCTGTGGATGCACGCGAGCGGCTGTCCCGATTCGTAAAACACCTGTGGCCGGCTTGCGAACCGGTGGATTCACGGGCGTGCCGTTTGGGATGACATGGACGGGAACGCCCAGCGCTTTGGCCACTTCGATTTCGCCAGGGTATTTTACAATCACGCCGGCGAGTCGCTTTCCGTAATCCTGGGCGCGAAGGTAAGGTGAGCCGGGCCTGCCGGTCTCGAAGTAATCTCTGAGCGCGGAGAAATACATCTCGCCGGGGCTGACATCGAAAACAGGTGTGTCGAGCAACGCGTCTGCCAGGAGGACTTTGTATCCAGTGATCAGGTTCCAAAACACGACGGCCTCAGGAGGGTCCTGTTGGATGGCTTCCAGCAACTGCAACGATAGGTCCTCAAAGGCGAGTGTAGCATGTGGACCGAAGGCGCGGACAGGTATCCCTGCCTGCGTGAGAGAGGCACGGCCGGGTGTGGGTTGCGCAGGCTCTTCCTGGATAACGGCCGCACGAACTTTGATTCCTCGTGATGCGAGGCCCGTCAGCAGCCTGCGAGCGCTTGTTTGTGCGCCGCCCATGGAAAAGTTGTTCGTGATCAGCCAAAGCCCCGAGCGGTTGGGTTGGGGAGGTCGACAAAGTAACACTTTGTAAAACCAGAGATATCGGTCCGCCATTCGCTCCGCGGAAAAGTTTCGAGCCACCCAGGGTCGGCCAGACTTCGAGTCTTCCATCAACGCCTGGGTAATAGCTTGGGCAAACGTGTCGGGTGTAGAATCCAAGGGGAGCACCGTCATGCAAGGATTTTTAAAGCTCGCTTCGAAGGTTCCGGCAGTGGCGGTACAAACAACGGGAACTCCCATGGCCAAGGCTTCCAAGTGAGTCAGGCTCAAACCCTCGTAAGCGCTGGCCGAAATCAGGACGTTCACCGCCGCGAACAGGGTGGGCACATTTTCCACCGAACCCGTCCAGCGCACGTGCTCAGTTAAACCGAGCCGCTCTACTTCCGCCCGCATCAGCCGCTCGCTTTCGACTGCTTCAGGATTTCCAACTGAAGATTCACCGGCGAAGACGAGCCAGACCTGTCGCGCGCCAGGGTGCAGCTTTTCCCGCGCCTTGGCCAATATTGCAGGGAGCAGGTGGAGACGTTTATGCGGTCGGGGATTTGCAATGGCGAGGAGAACTATGTCCTGGGTGCCGAAGCCCCACTTTCTGCGCCACCCTGCAACGGAGGTTGGGCGGCAAGCGCCCGGGTCAAATCGGCCTAGCTCGATTCCGTTCCAAACTGTTCTGACGGGCGTTGTTAATCCCGCAGCCCGCAATTCATGCTCCACGTCCATTGAGCACGCGGCCAGGAGATCGACATTTCCCGCGCCAGAAGAGACGAGGGTCCGCGGCCAGCCGGGCTCGCTGTTGTGGACGGTGCAAACAGTGGGGATGCCGAGAGAGGAAAATTGGGCCATTTCCTCACCTGAAAGCAGATGGAAGTGCAGGAGGTCAAAGTCCAGAGCGATCCGAAGGAGTGCGTCCAGGTGGCTTTCGCTCGCGGCTTTCAGATGTGCAATGTCGAGATACTCAGGCGGCGTGGGGAAGGAAGTTCTCCCGGGCTGACCGGTCGTGGCGATACGAACTGTGACGCCTTTTTTTATCAGCTCACGCGTTAGATCCAAGGACATGCGCTCTGCTCCGCCCCTCTGCAAGCTGGTGACAATTTGCAGCACCCTAAGTTGAGAGCTGAAATGCGCCGCGACACCTGGCCAAAGGACGATGCGTAAACGACCACAGTGTTTCTGGATGAGTTCCTCGAGGTTTTTGGGGCCTTCGGGCTGTTCCGCCTCGCAGAGGAGCAGTTCTTCACAAGCTTTCTCATCCAAGTAGATCGCGGAAGGGAGTTTCAGATCTCGGGTGGCGGCCGACATGGGTTGAAGGCCAAGTGTGAGCGACTTGAGCCAACCCTGTTCGGCTGGGGTGGGACTAATAGCGCATAAGCCCATCCTGGTTGAGCTCGGCGAAAGAGGTTTGAGGGGAGCTGAGGTTTGCAGCCAT
>JAQGOV010000548.1 GCA_028293425.1 Verrucomicrobiales bacterium | reverse complement strand
TATTCTTGACCCGCTGGCCTCGAAGACCAACGCAGGCGCCCACGGGATCCACTTTTTCGTCCCGCGTAAAAACAGCAAGCTTGGTTCGGAAACCGGGTTCACGGGCAATCCCTTTTACCTCGATAGTGCCATCATTGATTTCTGAAACTTCCAACCGGAACAGCTTAATGACAAACTGCGGATCCGCGCGGGAAAGAATGATTTCAGGGCCATGGGGGCCATTTTCGACCGCTTTGACGAAACAGCGGATTCGCTCGCCGATTTGGTATTCTTCTGTAGGGACGCGTTCACGGTTCGGGAGCAAGGCTTCGTATTTGCCCAGGTCCACCGTGACATCCGAACGTTCAAACCGACGAACGGTGCCGCTGATGATATCACCCACGCGGTCTTTAAATTCAGTAAAAATGAGCTGTTTCTCAGCTTTGCGGATATGCTGCATCAAGGACTGCTTGGCATATTGAGAAGCGATGCGGCCGAAATTCGCAGGGGTAACTTCGACTTCAAGTTCTTCACCGACCTGAGCATCGGGTTTAATGCGGCGAGCATCGAAAACCGAAATTTGGTCGTGCTTGGAAAGTACTTTCTCCGAAACAACCAACTTAGCAAAAGCTCTGATATCCCCGTTTTTAGGATCAATAGCGCAACGCAACTCACGAGCCGGACCGATAGCCTTTTTGGCAGCAGACAAGAGAGATTCCTGGACAGCAGCCACGAGAATCTCGCGGCTGATGCCTTTCTCACGTTCCCAAAAATCCAATACAGCTAAAAAATCGGCATTCATAACACATGTCTTCCCCATACGGGGAACAAAAAAGTCGGCAGATAAATCTCCGACTTCATCGCGCTGGCAGACCAGCAATAGCAATCTTTACCGTTCGAAAACAAAACATAGTTTGGCCTAACAATTGAGTCAAGATTCAAATCAGGACCCAACCGCAGTCCGAGCACGTTTACTCCATTTATTGAATAGTAACTGGCCAATATAACAGAGGAAGGTTATCTCGCCAAGGGGCAGCTACGATTGACGGGGTTTTTTCTGCAAAGCCAAGAGAATGCAGGAAAATTTTTGCAATTTGACGATGGGTATCCCAATCTCAAGCCATGGTGCAACCCTTAGCCTTATTCCTGTATGAAAAGCTGCTGCCAAGCGGGCAGTTGGTAAATCGCTTTCAGGACAAGGGTTACCGGGTGCAGTCGATCGGGGACCCAACGACCCTGGTGGACCACGCGGAACGCGAAAAGCCTTTGGTAGTGCTCGCGGACCTGGAGTCACGGCAATACAATGTGGCCCTAGCCATAGGTGAGTTGAAAAAGAACGCTGGCACAGCGCATATCCCGGTGATTGCCTTTGCTTCCGCAGCCAAAGCATCCCTACAGGAAGATGCGCGGACGGCTGGGGCTACGCTCGTGGTCAACGACACAGCCATTTTGGCTCACCTGGATCAATTCCTCGACCAGGCGCTCCAGGTCGATTAAATCCAAATTCCATCACTGCTACTCTTTACCCATGTCTATTCCCATCGTGAAACTGAACCAGGGCATCCACGTGATGCATTTGTTTTATCGTCTAGACCGCGTGCGCTGGAGCGGATTGGCCTCGGGCGAATCGAGTGCGACACTGAAGCGTTTGGAAGCACTTTGCGCGGCGAACTCAAATGCCTCGCATCCACGGATTTGCAGTTACGTCAACGTGTCCGGCAAGGCCGAGATGGCATTTATGCTCTACGCGGCGGAACTGGGCCAGGTGGCGCAGATGCATCGAGATCTGGAAGCCTGTTTTCCCGCGGGCGTGCTCCAAACAGTTTACAGCTATTTGAGCGTGACTGAGTTGAGCGAGTACATGCCGACCGACGAAGACAACCAGAAGATGCTGGCGCATGAGAAACTCGAGCCCGGCACGGAGGCTTACGACAAGAAGATGGCCGAATTAGCGGCGCGGAAAAAGGATTACGAACACTATCGCTTGTACCCGGAGTTACCGGATTGGGAAGTGATGTGCTTTTATCCGATGAACAAGCGACGTCAACTCGCGGACAACTGGTACATGCTGGATTTTCCAACGCGCAAGAAACTGATGGGCGGACATGCGCGGGTAGGACGGAAGTATGCTGGCCGAGTTACACAACTGATTTCGGGATCAACCGGGCTGGATGATTGGGAATGGGGAGTGACTCTGATCGCGCACCAACTGGATCCGATCAAGGAGATCGTCTATGAAATGCGCTTCGACGAAGTCAGCGCACGGTTTGGGGAGTTTGGGATTTTTTATATTAATCTTCGGATAAACCCGACAGACATTTGGACGCACTTACATTTGTAAGAATAGCGCGGCTTGTTTGTAAGCTGCTGGAGGACAAGCGGGAGCAGGCGGATTAGGGTGAGCGGTGGCGGACAATTAGATTTAGGAAAGTTGATCTTGACCTTTTTTAGGCTTATTTCTAGGGTTAGCGGCATAAAGCAACACACTATGGGGGCACTTCAACTAGAATACTTCTGTTCACAAACATAAGAGTATTCTGCCTTGTTTTTGTTCCCACGGAGTAATCACGGAAGGAGTTTGTTATGGCCAGTGGAAAAGTAAAGTGGTTCAACAATGCGCTGGGGTTTGGGTTTATCGCACAAGAGGCAGGCAAGGACATCTTTGTGCACCATACCGCCATTCAAGGAAAGGGCTATAAGACGTTGCAGGAAGGCGAAGTGGTCAACTATGAGGTGATCGAAAGCGATAAGGGCCCCAAAGCTGAGAACGTGCAACGTACCCAACCCGAAGGGGAAGCAAGTGCGCCAAGTCCTGCGGGCTACGACCAGCAGCGATCGGCCAACCTGCGTTTCCAGAATCGCCCCAGCCGACCATCAGGAAATCGACCCGGACCACGCCGGGCCGGGTTCTGAGGAACGAGCGGCACACGGTTCAACGTCCGAGAGGAAAGGTTCGGAACTCATTGTTCCGAAGAAATTCCTTCGCAGTTTGTCCAGGGACGCCTATTTTACCAATATGGTAAGTGGGTATTCCAGGCCGATTTCCAGTCTTTATGTGCATGTGCCGTTTTGCGCGCACAAGTGCGAGTATTGCGCGTTCTACTCCGAAGCTTCCAACGGGCAGACCATCCAACGATACGTACAAGCCTTGTGCCGGGAACTGGAATTGGCGGCATCGGACCTGAAGCCCCGAACTATTTTCTTTGGTGGCGGCACGCCATCTCTTCTCAACCTGCGACAGTGGGAGGAAATTCTTAAAACAATGGAGCGGTTGAACCTGCTGGGGGCGCAGGAATGGACCATTGAATCCAATCCCGCAACGGTTTCATTGGATAAAGCAAAACTCTGGAGGTCGTTTGGAGTGAACCGTGTTTCCATGGGGGTGCAGTCCCTGGACGAAGGGTTGCTCGATCGTTTGGGACGCATTCATAGCCGCGAGATGGTGTTTAAATCATTTGATACCCTGCGCCAGGGTGGCTTCGAAAATATCAACATTGATCTGATGTTCGCCATTCCCGGACAGACGATGGAGATTTGGAAATCCACGATGAAAGAGGCCATGGCGCTCGGCAGCGAGCATCTGTCTTCTTATGAGGTTATCTACGAGGATGATACACCGCTCTATGCTCAACTCCAGGCAGGGCAATTTACCGTAGACGAAGCGTTGGCGTGCGCGATGTATGAGGAACTGGTTTCGTGCGCGGCTGAAGCGGGTTACACGCAGTATGAGATCGCTAATTTTGCGAAAGGTGACCCCAAGCCTCTCGCTGAGCCTGCGGAGACAGGGGATGCCGAGGCAGCCCCCGTGGAACTTCTCCCGGAACGCGCCTGCCGGCATAACGTGAACTATTGGCGCGGGGGTGATTATTACGGTCTTGGCCCTAGCGCGGCCGGTTATGTCAGGGGAGTGCGCACAAAGAATTGGTCCAACACGATCATGTATTGCGAGCAGTTGGAAAAGGGCAAATGGGCGGTTGAAAATACCGAGGAACTGCCGCCACTCAGGCGCGCGGGTGAAACAGCCGCATTTGGATTGCGGATGAATATCGGCTGGGCTTTCGAGCCTTTTCAGCAGCGAACTGGTTTTGACCTCAGAACCGAGTGGAGGACCGAGATGGAGGAATTGATTTCGCATCAGTATGGGGAATTAAATGAAAATCGGTTTCACCTAACCCCGCAGGGCTTGCGGTATGCGGATTACGCGGCTGAGTTGTTTCTGCGTTGAGAGGGTTCTTCAATAAACGGATTTTCATGGATGCTAAAGATTTCTGCGCAATTGCGGGTCAATTGATGCGTTGCCCGGCTGTGGCTTATCACGAGGATGAAACCCGCGCCGCCGCGCAAAAAATTTGCGTGGAGCACGGACTTGCCTTTAAACAGGATCGTTTTGGCAACCTGTTGGTGCGGCTTTGCACTGATACCAAGGCGAGGCCGTTGGTGCTGTCAGCGCATTTGGATCATCCCGGTTTCGAGATCATCCGACGGGAAGCGAATGGCAAATACCTGGCCCGGTTCCTGGGTGGCGTGGGGGAGTCCTATTTCAAACCAGGGGTCAGGCTCCGGCTCATGCCAGGCAGCATTCCAGCACGCCTGGGAAAAGCGGTTAAGCACCCTAAGGAGAAGCAGTTTTATTTGGAGCCTCAAAGCACCCAGGCTGGAAACCACAGGATCTGCGACCCAAAGTTTGCGGTGTGGGAGCTCGAGGATTTTCGGGTTGAAAAGGATAAGCTTGAAGGCCGGGCTTGTGATGATCTCATCGGAGTGGCGGCAATCCTCGCGACGCTCATCCAATTGAAGAAGGCCAAAGCCCGCGTGCATGTGATCGGGGTAATTTCAAGGGCCGAGGAAGTCGGCTTTCACGGTGCGCTGATGGTCGCAGCTTCGGCTGGAATTCCTAATGATGCGCTGGTGGTGTCCCTGGAAACCAGTCGCGAGATGCCACCGGTCAAAATGGGGCAGGGGGTAATCTTGCGGGTAGGGGACCGCGCCTCCATTTTCGATTCCGAAGGCACCCGCTACCTGGCGGAGGTTGGGAATGAATTGGTGCGCAAAAAGCAGATGCATTATCAGCGTGCCTTGATGAGCGGTGGCACGTGCGAAGCCACGGCCTACCAGGAATTTGGTTATCAAACCGTGGCTCTGTGCATTGCCCTGGGCAATTATCACAATTGCGGTCCGGCCGATAAAATTGCGGCGGAGTATGTGAGCATTGGTGACGCTTGTGGGATGGTGGACCTGCTGGCCGAAGCAGCGAGGAAGCTGCCGCAATTTCAGAAGTACACGGACAAACTGCCGCACCGGCTGCAGAAGCTGGCCAACGAAGCCGCCCGCAATTTTCGGAAACGCGCTAACTCCAGAACGCGGGCGCCGTCAAGACGCCTTGCCAAAAGAGTTGACGTTTGAGCGCGCGACGATTCTGGCAGCAATTTGGTTTCAATCTCTTGCGGAAGCCAGTGGCTCGCGCCACAGTAGGGACGCGCACCGATATCCGGCGCGCAAACAATAAGGAGCAAAATGAAACGGACTGCATCCGCCGTTTGGAACGGCGATTTGAAGCAAGGGAAAGGGGCGCTCACAACGCAAAGCGGGGTGCTCAGGGAAACTCAATATTCATTTACGACGCGTTTTGAGGACGGGATCGGGACCAACCCGGAAGAGTTGATCGCTGCAGCCCATGCGGGCTGTTTCACAATGGCCTTCTCGGCAGCCCTGGGGAAGGCAGGCTTTACGCCCGGGCGGCTGTTCACCCAGGCATCCTTGACCTTTGAACAGGTGAACCAGAACTGGACCATCACAACCATTCAACTGGACCTTTCCGGCCATGTGCCGGGAATCGATGACCAGAAATTCCAGCAGATAGCAGCCGAAGCGAAGACAAACTGCCCGGTTTCCAGGGTGCTGAATGCGAACATCATACTGAACGCGAAGCTTGAGAAGTCGTAAGCTGAAGCCGCGCGCCTGCTGCCAAGGTGGCTTGGATGTCCGTTGTTCATCCCTTGCCAACAGCGGATTCCTGTAGGAAACTGTGGAAACGGGAATGGATAAAATTTCGTCAGCCTATTCGGTTGCATTCCGAACACCAGTTCTGACCCGCAAGCGCATGTGGACGGCAATGGCCATGGCGGTGGTCGCGGACGGTCTGCAGATAGCCTTGGGTCCATTGGGGATTGCAGGGTTCGACCAGGGTATTGATTTGATTGCGGCTCTCCTGGCGATCGGTCTGCTTGGGTTTCATCCTTTGTTGTTACCAACTTTCCTCATTGAACTCATTCCAGTGGCTGACCTTATGCCGACGTGGACTGGTTGCGTGTTGTTTGTCATTGCCATGCGGCGGCGTGCCAAAGCAGTGGACGCCCCTCCTACCATTACTGTGCAGCCTCGGGAATTGCCTGACAAACATTCCTAAGTCGTCCAACATCCCGGGATGGATTTAGGGACTTTTGAGTCGTTGACGCGGGTGTTGCAACTGAGTATTTCGCCTGTGGCCCTCATCTCAGGCGTAGGCCTCCTGATTCTTTCCCAGACCAACCGCTTCGGCCGAGTGACGGATCGCTTGCGTGAACTCAGTCATATCCGGCAGGAGGTCCCGCACAATTCCGAGAAGGTGGAAAACCAGGTGCGGATTTTCCACCTGCGCGCTCGTATTCTGCGCGTTGCCATTAGTTCTGCCGTTTGTTGTGTCCTGCTGGCGAGTGTGCTGGTGCTGAACCTCTTCGTGGTTGCTGCCCTCAACCTGCAATCATCAGGCCCCATCGTGTTCTGGTTTGCGCTGAGCTTGTTCTGCCTCATCTGCTCACTGGTGCTTTTCCTGGTGGATATGCACCTTTCTTTGAAGGCCATCCAGGAAGAGATGAAACGATAATGGTTGCAGAGTGGCTCGCCTTTTGGCGAACCACTTGGAACCTGCGTAGGTTGATTCCCGATTAATGCCGAAAATGACGAATGCCCGTGAATACCATGGCGACGTTGTGGGCGTCCGCTGCTGCGATCACTTCAGCATCACGAACCGAACCGCCGGGTTGAATGGCGGCGGTCGCGCCGGCCTGGGCGGCTGCGATGAGTCCGTCCGGAAAAGGGAAAAAAGCGTCGCTGCAAACCACGCTCCCCTGGAGAGAGAGGCCAGCCTCGCCTGCTTTCCAAACGGCAATCCGGCTGGAGTCCACGCGGCTCATTTGGCCCGCCCCCACCCCTAACGTGCGCCCTGGGCCGACGTAAACGATAGCGTTGGATTTGACGTTCTTCACAATCTTCCAGCCGAAGAGCATTGCTTCCATCTCGGCAGGCGTGGGCTGGCGTTTGGACACTACCTTGACGTCGGCAGCGGTGATTACTTTTAAATCGCGCTCTTGAAGGAGGTAGGATTCAGCTCCCACGCTACGCAATTCGAGGGGAGAGCCTTGGGAAGGATTCTTCAAGACCCTGAGCAGCCGCAGGTTCTTTTTCTTTTGGAGCAGTGCGAGGGCATCGGGAGCGAAATCAGGAGCGACAATGACCTCGCTAAAAATCTCGGCGATGGCTTCCGCACAGGACAAATCGAGCAGTTTGTTCACTGCGATGATGCCGCCGAAGGGCGCCTGCTTGTCGGTGGCAAAGGCTTTGTCCCAGGCTTCACGCAGGTTGCTGCCCTGACCTACACCGCAGGGGTTGGTGTGCTTGAGGATAGCCAGGGTTGGCTTGTCCTGGCCGAATTCGGCGATCAGACTGGCGGCGGCAGTCAAATCCAGGATGTTGTTATAAGAAAGCTCCTTGCCGTGGAGTTGTTGAAAGTAACTTTGAAAGTTGCCGTAAAGTGCGGCCTTCTGATGCGGGTTTTCACCGTAACGCAACGGCTGCGCCAGGGAAGTGGTCAGTCGCAAATCCGCGGGCAATTCGGAGTCCGGGGCCTTCACGACATCGGTGCCCCGGATGGCTGTGGAGAACGAACTCACGCCAAAGGCTTTAATGAGGTGGGCGGCGATGGCGGCGTCGTAAGCCGAGGTGCGGGCGAAAACGCGGGCGGCCAGTTTGCGGCGCAATTCCAGGGTGGTATCTCCGCTGGAGATGATGTGTTCGGCCACCTCTGAGTAATCACCAGGGTTGATAATCACAGTCACGCTCTCGTGATTTTTTGCGGCGCTCCGGAGCATGGAGGGTCCGCCGATATCAATGTTTTCAATGGCCTCCTCGAGTGTGACATTCGGGCGTGCCACCGTTTGCTCAAAGGGATACAGGTTCACCACTACCAGATCGATGGGTCTGATGCCGTGCTCTTTCACGGTCGCCACGTGTTCCGGGTTGCCACGAAGGTAAAGGAGTCCTCCATGGATCTTCGGGTGCAGCGTCTTAACTCGACCATCCAGCATTTCCGGGAAACCGGTATAGGCGCTCAGCTCAGTGACCTTGATGCCCTTCTCTTTTAAGGCTTTGGCGGTTCCACCAGTGGAAATGATTTCCACGCCGGCGCCGGCCAGGGTTTCAGCAAAAGGAATCAGCCCGGTTTTATCAAAAACTGAAATAAGAGCGCGTTCGATTTTCGGCATAAAAAATAACCGACTAATTGCAACCTCAGCCGAAGAGTCAGTCAATACGAATTCCCGGAAATTTTGCGGGCGACCAGCCAAAGATTGTCAGCCAAACCCGCGGCAGCGAGGGCTGATTCGGTGGCTTGGTAAGCGAGGCGAATGGGCCAAAGTATCTTGGATTGTTTGAGCCGGGTGGTTTTCCGGAGCAAACGCGCGCGGTCTTCATCCTGCACACGAGCGGAGCTGCCGCTTCGCCAATCGGCCCAAATGACGGCCGGATTAAAATGGGACGTTCCAGCGGCTACGATCTCAAAGGTGCCAGATTGCAAAACCAGTTTTGCCAAGGTACGGGCATCAAAGTAGTTCAGGTGATCCGGCATCACATATCGATACCGTGGCCCGAGGAGCCGAATGGCAAGCGATTTCAGATTGGGCACCAGGATGAAACAATAACCGCCAGGTTTGAGTAACTCGGAGGCTTTCATGAGAAAACGTTGCGGGTCGGCCAAATGTTCCAGGACGGCCCAAAAGCAGATCGCATCAAAACCGTTGGGACGCGAAGGCCAGTCCAAAAAGGGTTTGCGGTTTACAGGGATGCCTTGGCTCTCCGCATGGTCCAAAGGCTTGCCGGCCACGTCCGTGCCCAGGACTGCATACTCCCCGGGAAATCTCTTTTGCAGCTGAAACAAAAAAGCGCCTGTTGAACAACCCACATCCAAAACGCGGCCAGATTTGCAGAATTTTCGAAAAAGATGCAATTCTCTCTCGAACCGAACAAGCGCGTAATCACTCAACAGTTTGTCTGGCGCGAGATAAAAGCTTTGCTGATCGTAGAATATGCCCGACACGAATTCCTCCAGCACGGGTGACGCAAAAACCATGAAGCACTGGGCGCACCTGACTACTTCGAGGCCGTCCTTGCTCCACAAGGGGAGGGGTGTGTCCCGGTTGCAGACAGGGCAAGGCCGAAAAATGGCAGCTTCAGGTCGCGGCATTCTTGTGGAGGGTAGCTGGAGCGCAAAAAGGCGCAATTCTGCACTTGCCAACTGGAAGGGATGATTGCAATCTATTTGGCCGCTGGATGCGCGGTTAGCTCAGTGGTAGAGCATTACCTTGACACGGTAGGGGTCACAGGTTCGAACCCTGTATCGCGCACCATCTTTGAATTCCCTTCATTTCAATTCTTTTCAATCAGAGCCTAACAACAAAAGTAGCAACAGATTTAAAGCCGTTCACTGGTGTCACTGCTATTCAAAGCTGTTAAAAAGATTCCGCGCATCCTTTTCAGCACGTGGCTTTAAAAAGTTAAAATTCCCCAAAGGTCATCCAGAAGGAATACCTGGAACTCGCCACGGAGGAAGTTGGAAAGAAGTGGTTTGCAATCTGCCGGTTCTGAGCGAAGGCTCTTTATCCATTTGTCGGCCTGTCCGGGAGCTCTCAGCGACCATTAACTGGCCAGCGCCGTAGGGGGTTGTCCATGTTAACTTGACGGGAAGAAATCCCAAGCCCCTACCGGTCGTCCATTCTTTATTACATTCGCGACCATATACGCGTCAATACCCATCAAGGGCCACATTACGACAGCGGCAGCGCCACCCGTGATTGCTGCTAAAACAATGCACGTCAACATCAGCACCACGCGCTTTACCACCTGACCGCTTATCATTTGGCCTAACCCAGCTATGCACAGGCCGCTTGCCAATGCAGCAATAAGAGGGGAGGTGGCTTGAACATCATTGACGATCGTAAGGTTCGACCCGCAGTGTTGACATTTTGCAGCTTTCACTGGGACCTGGCCCTGGCAAAATCAGCATGTTGTCAGGCCGGAGCTTTTGGAATTGAACTGGGTCTCTGGTTCCAAGCGTTACTTCCAGACGACTGCTCCTTGTGAGCCTCGAAATCTCGAATACGGTTGAAAATTTCGGCGAGCGGTTTCCATTCGTTCATGCCAGGTTTGGCATACAAAGTCTCAGTGTTGATCTCTCCGTTCAACCACACCTGCTTCAGTTGAGAAATCGTGTATGGGCCGCATTCAGTGTCGCCCAATAGGACGTAAAACTGTTCCTGTCCGCTTGTGTCATTGGTTCGATCGCCTTTTGGGGGTGCAGGGGAATGTAAGGAGGACGAGAGCGAAACAGGCGCTCCACATCCAACACAGGTCTGTGCTTTATCACTTACCTGCTTACCGCATTCAACGCAGTTGATTAAGGCCATGTTTTGTGAATCGACTCGATATTTGCTGGCCTCAACCCCACTCACAAGCTCAAAACCTTATGCGGTATTTCACAATGTCTGATGAAGAAGTAGCCAAGAAGTTGCGAAAGTCCGTGGCCAGTGTGGCCACTCGACGACGAAAGCACACAAATGTTCGGCCGCAGCCCGTGTTCCCAGAATGGACCCCTGACCAAATTCGGTTCCTCGTTAGTAACAGTGATGAGGAAATAGCCAAGATGCTGGGACGGACAGTCGCTGGAGTTCGAGCCAAGCGAGAGAAGCTTGGCATTCCAAACTTCTTCCGTGATGGGAGTCAATGGGCTCCAGAAGAGGAGGCGATCCTTGGAACCATGCCGGACAAAATCGTGGCTGCTAGGCTCAAGCGGAGCGTGAAAGCAGTGTTGAATCATGGCTGCCTTAAAGGTCTCCGCCATTTGAGGAGCGAGAAAGGGAATGGACACCAGAGGAGGATGCACTGCTTGGGACAGCTTCGGACGCAGCCATCGCCAGTCGTTTGGGACGCACCCACAGCTCGGTCAACAATCGCTGAAAACGTTTAGGCATTCAGACGTTTCTGAGTTCGAGTGGACTGAAACCCATGACGCTTTGCTGGGGACGATGCCAGATATAGAGGTAGCGAAAAGTCTTGGCCGAACAAAATCTGCTATTCACAGACGCCGCGGATTGGTTGGTATCCCCAAGTTTAAGCCTGCTCCAAACGAGTGGACTCAAAAAGAGGACGTGTTGCTCGGGACAGGCCCGGATGAGGAAGTTGCTATGAAGCTCGGCAGAACTGCCTATGCTGTTAACGTTCGTAGACGCCAATTGAAAATCCCCCTTCCTGGGGCCAACCTCAAGCCATGGACACCAACAGAGGAGGCCCTGCTTGGAACCATGCCGGACGAGGAAATTGCACGGTTGCTTGGACGTTCCCGCCAATCCGTTGCTTCTCACAGGCTGACCCATGGAATCGACTATCAAGGAGCCCAGAGAAGGCGCTGCACCAAGGAAGAAGAGAGCATGCTTGGAGTCATACCTGATCGAAAGCTGGCTAAAAAACTGAAGCGATCATTGGCATCAGTCACTTTTCGAAGGCTGCAGCTGGGCCTGCCGCCGTCGTTTACAGTTGACCCTTCTCGTCCGTCTGGGGATCTCCCTTCCACTACAACGGACCCCGAGCTCAGTGGTGGCTCTGGCAATGTGAGGAGAAATCTAACGGCGAAATGGGATTGCATTTGCATCAAGGACGCTAAGGATAAGAAAACAAAGCTTAAATCAAATTGAGCAAAATGATAAAAACACTTTATGTCCTGTTGGCGTTGGCCTGGATAGCTTGCGGATGCGCAAATGTGCAGACCTCGTCCAACTCCTCGCTGGAGAGGAATGTGGCTACAAATTCGTTCGCGCTGAAAACGATTGCGGATCACCACGCCACGTCTGAATCAGTTAGTCGTGTGCTAAATGAACTCGGACCGGTCCAGGAATCATCAGAGTTTTGGGCTAGCATCGCCAATGACGATACCTACCCGACGGAGCGTCGCCGCCGTTGCATCATCGAGTTATTTCGTCGGCATGTGCATGCAGGAATGAATCTCAGGGAAGTGGCGGAGAAATTGCATAAGCCCGATTGGTTGCCAGACAAAGACATTGTTCTGGTTGAGTTGGTTTCAGGGCATATCCCTGTCAAAACGGTTTTTGGGGACACCGTTGTTGCGCTTTTGCTCCTACCTCAGGGGCAGGGTGATAAGGAGGCTGTGTACCTGAGAATCTCGGGGAAAATCAGGCCGCAAGCCGTGGGAGAGGTGTTGCGTGGGGAATCCACCACGGGGTCAGTGGCTCAATCGAAGGTAGAGGAAATCGGCTTCGCAGTGCGTTAGCTTTGGTTCTCATTGGCTGGGTTTTCCTCCACTAGCAGCGCCGTCGTTATCGCGATCCTGCATTCCGCAACTAGAGCCTAACCCTCGCCAAGACATGCCGGCTTTCGCTTCCCCTTAAAGAGCTACGCCGCGAAACACGACAAGGCTTGGCTCGTCCGTGGCGCTCCCTCGAATGAGCTTTCTGAGCGCTGCCGCTCCGCTCCGCTTTGGCTTCCAGAAACTCCCGAGCGAGCGGAAGGCAGGCAGACCAAGACACCCCCCACCAGGCCACGCGAGCCATTCCTGTAAAACCCTGGCTCGCTGATATGGTGCTCCCCTGTGTCCGGGGGTAACGCTTCCGGCCGCGTTCCCCCTTCGGCAACCGCCGGCAGAGAGCCACGCCTTTGCGGAGGCGGCCATCCTGTTGCGCTGGGATGACTTCAAGACCGCGCCGGTGAGTGCGGCAAACAGGTGAACCGTCCGCGCCTTGCATCTAACAGCTAAAAAAGAGCTCCCCAATCGTGAAAAGCTCCTCTGAAAACACCTCAACCAGCCATCTTCCGGAGCTTGCGCTCTGAGGATAACTGTGAGGTGGCTAATCTGGCACGACCCTTTGCCCAAGTTTTCAACTGACTGATTTTTTCGGCCATCAGTTTGGACAGCGGCGTTGTGTCGGTGA
>JAQGOV010000543.1 GCA_028293425.1 Verrucomicrobiales bacterium | reverse complement strand
AGTCCTGCTGCCATCGCGCCACGTGATGCGCAGAGCTAGATTGGTTGAATCCGGACCGGGAGCGAACACGCGCAAAGTATCGTGGCCAGACATATAAGCGCCACCGCAAGTTACTTCCTGCACCTGGTTCGACACCACGGCTCCGAGTAACTCGATCTTCGCCCCGATCGCTTGTGTGTTAGGAGCTTTGCCACGCAGGCGCACGGCTACTCGCGGTGCCGTGCTGTCGTTTCGGAAAAGCGCCGCGGGAGCGCCCATGCGGTTCACCACCAGATCCAAATCCCCGTCGTTATCCAAATCCGCATAAACCATCCCATGGTTGACGCCTTGGATGTCCAGCCCCCAGGAATGAGTAACTTCCTCGAACTTCAGGTTTCCCTGGTTTCGGAATGAGACCACCGGCATGTTGAGCGGCGGATAAACTTTGGCATGCTCCAGCTTTGCTTCGGTAAAGGCCTGCTGGAGGTTGGTTGCGGCCATCGGGGAGCGGCGCCAAGCCGCCTGGAGAAGGCGGATTTTGTCATTCGCATCCAAATCCTGGATGTCGCGAATATGCCCTGCAGAAATCAGGAGGTCATCGTAACCGTCCAGATCTACATCCAGGAAGAGCGGGGACCACGACCAATCAGACGCCTCGACGCCGGCGAAATGAGCGATCTCCGCAAAGGTCCCATCGCCTCGATTGAGGAGGAGCACGTTTTGAGGCGCCTGGACACGGCTTTCAATGTCTCCAACCCGAGGTGCGACGGGGCTTTTTGCTATCAGTTGGCGGCGGCGCAACTCGGAGCTGCGGCTGAGCATGTCCACCGCGAAAATGTCCAGATAACCGTCGCGGTTGATGTCGGAAAAATCCACGCCCATGGAGCTGGCGGGAATTTTTCGGAGCGCAAGGTTGTCCAGTTCGCGAAAATGACCCTTCCCGTCATTGATCCAAATTCGATCTGGTGTCCAGTAATCATTGCAAACATACAGGTCGGGAGCGCCGTCGTTGTTCAGATCACGAAAGGCCGCGGTAAGTCCCCAATCCAGCGGTGCGTTGGTGAGCGCCCGACCCTTATCATCCAGAAAGGTCCCATTCGTCCATGAGACGGGCCGAAAGTGCGCGCGCCCATCGTTCAGGTAGAGAACATCGGGTTCGCCAAATTCCTGCATCTTGCCGCCTTCCAAACGGATTCGGTTGCGCAGTTGAGAAGTCACGGTGGGTTTTGAATTGACGTACATGACTGGCACGCGAGCCCAGTCCCGGATATCGTCGGTGCGATTGTTCGCGGAGTAGAGATCAAGTGTGCCATTGTTGTCTATGTCCGCCAACGCGAGCGTTTCATTCGCATAGGAAGTGAGTGTTCCTGCCCGGTCGGTCGCTTCGGAGAAGTGCCCGTGCCCATCGTTCAGGAAACATTGAACTCCCTGGGAAGCCGTGCCCACCAGCAAGTCGAGCCAGCCATCGCCGTCCAGGTCGGCGAACACCGCGGCACGATAAAACCCGGGGGTGAACTTGAGGCCTGCTCGCTCGGTCACATCTTCGAAGGTCCAGTTTCCGAGATTGCGGTAAAGTCTGTTGCTATTGTTCAGGCTGCAAAAGAAGAGGTCCACTCGGCCATCATTGTCAAAATCGCCCGCTGCCAGGCCGGAGCCGTTATTCAGGACACGGTTGGCCGCGCTCGCCCTTGGGTCGAGAGTATTGATAAAATTGAGATGGGTTTGGAGAGGACCTTGAAGCGTGAAGCCGGTTTTACCTTCCGTCGGCACCTTAAGATTCTCCGAAGTTAGGCCTAGACCAATGGTGACCGGGACTTCCGCCGCGTCCGCCCGAATCGCCGGCATAAGGCCTAGACACACCCAGATATAAAAAGGAGCCAGCGCCATATAGGTTGATGAAACGGATTCATGGGAGACTATGACAAACCGTTCAGACTTTCACCACAATTCCTTTGACAGCGAAACGTTATTTGGCTTAGATGTCCGACGGGTTCAGATAATCAAGACGGTAACCGAGCGCTGGCTTTTTGGTGCATACATTGTTTGCTGCGGAAGGATGGCGCTAAAGTTTAACGGCCTACTATGAAATTTTTATTCTCTTCCGCAGGTTTGCTTCTCGCTTTCTCCGCTGCCATTTCCAACGGCGCCAGCTACTACGCAGATGCTGTCCTGGCCGATGGCCCCGTTGCATATTATCGCTTCAGCGACGGGGTAACTGTCCCTGCTTTCGATGTTCTCACTAACATGGGCAGTGTCGGGGTGGCAGGCAACGGAATCTACACCGGTGCACTGCATCCTGTGCCAGGGGCGCTCGTGGGCAGCGCTGACACAGCCTCCCGCTTCAGCGCCGGTCAGAACGGCACAATTACTTATAATGCGGGCTTGAACACGGCGGGAGCGTTCACCGTGGAGGCTTGGTTGAGGCCCGCAGCCACGTTTACCGATGCGACTTTGACCTGCGCCCTATCTTCCTTCCACCTCACCAGCCAGCGTTCCGGATGGTTGATTTATCAAAGCTCCACGGGCTGGAACTTTCGTACATATAATCAGAACGCAGCTTCAACCGCTGTGAATATCACCGGCGGCGGCGCATTAACCATCGGGACCTGGTATCATGTGGTGGCGGTTTGGGACGGTACGGTGGGCCAGGTCTACGTCAACAGCACCTTGTCCGCGAGCAGTCCACCGACCAATTTTGTGGCTAATCCTGATGCGCCATTTACGATCGGAATGCGGAGCGATGCAGGATTCGTTTGGGCCGGGGATGCCGATGAGGTCGCCTATTATCCCAGCGCGCTTACCGGAGCCCAGATTGCCGCGCATTACCAAAACGGCATCAACGCTGCCCCACCCGCCGGTTATAATACATTAGTGGTGGCGGACGGTCCTGCCGGATATTGGCGTTTGAACGAGGCAACCTTCGCGCCGCCTACTGCGACAAACGTCGGCAGCCTGGCAGCCTCGGGCAACGGAAGCTACCTCGGTGGTGCAGTTGACGGGGCGCAAGCGCCGCGGCCCCCCCAGTTTTTTGGATTTGAAAGCGACAACACTGCCCTTCAACTCGATGGAGTGAACGACTTTGTCCGCACGGTTAACGGCCTGCTCAACGGCAAGCCGCGCTTTACCGTCAGCGGCTGGATACGCCGTAACGGCACCCAGCCCGATCGCACTGGCCTCTTCGGACAGAACGATCTTTTGGAGTTCGGCTACATCAACAACAGCACTTTGGAGATCTGGACGGACAACGGGTTGGATATTGGAAACGCGTTTCCTGATGCCCAGTGGTCTTACCTGGCGGTTGTCAGCGAGGGCTCACCTGGAACAATCACGCTTTACACCAATGGCGTGCCTGCCGGCTCGCGAACCTCCACACTCCCCGTTGACAATACTTTCCCCTTCAACATTGGCGGTGGCGGCATCTTCGATGGCTCAGGCAACTTTTTTAATGGTCAAATCGATGAGGTCGCCGTCTTCGACAAGGCACTGAGTGCGGCCCAAATCCAGGCCCACTATTTTTCCACGGTTGCCAGTCTCCCGGTCATCACTCAGCAACCACAGGGAACCAACATTTTCGAAGGTGGCGATGCGATTCTGGCTGTAAAGGCCATTGGGTCTCCAACCTTGCATTACCAATGGGTGAACTTTGGCGAACCAATTCCAAATGCCACGAATACCACGTTCATCCTGACCAACGTCACTGAGATGGACAGCAGCAGTTATTGGGTGATTATCACCAACCAGTTCGGGATAGTCGAAAGTAATCCTGCAGACATCAACGTCCTGCTGACCACCAAGCCAGTCATCACGCAGGATCCTTTGTCCGTCACGAAGTACGCCGGTGCTACCGCTAAACTCACAGTTGTTGCTACCGGCGGGAGTCACCTAGAGTATCAGTGGCTGGGCAATGGGAATCTCGTGACCGATGCCACAAACTCAACTTTGGTTCTGAGCAATCTTCAGGCGACTGCCACGTATGCGGCCGTGGCGGTGAATAGCGCGGGCTCGACCACTAGCGCGGTGGCCACGGTCACAGTTCTCGTGCCGGCCGCGGGATCTTATGCCGAAATGATTGTCGGAACTGCTCCGCTGGCGTACTGGAGATTTAATGAGACCAGTGGCACGACTGCCTTTGATTACTTTGGCGGCAACGATGCCACTTACCGCAACACAGCCACCACTGGGATCGAAGCTCCGCGGTCACCCGCTTATCCTGGGTTTGAAGCTGACAACCGGGCGGTCCAACTCGATGGTACGAGTGGTTATGTCCAGGGACCGGCCGGCTTGTTGAACGGCGCTACCAAATTTTCCATGATCGGTTGGGTCCGGCGCGCCGCGAACCAAGCTGATCGCACCGGATTGTTCGGGCAAAACGATTTGATCGAGTTCGGTTACATCAATAACGACACCCTTGAAATTTGGACCGACAACGGGCTTGATATTTCACCCAACGCTTTCCCGAACGGCGAATGGGATATGATAGCCGTCGTGGCGGAAGGCTCCCCTGGCACGATCACGATGTACACCAATGCCGCGTTTGCAGGCTCCCGAACTCACACCATGCCGGATGCCAACTCATTCACCTTTAACATAGGGGGCGGAGGAATTTTTGACG
>JAQGOV010000504.1 GCA_028293425.1 Verrucomicrobiales bacterium | reverse complement strand
CTGGCTGGCATCGCCTTGGCCAACCAGAGCCGCCGCTGACTTACTTTGCCAGTCTACTTGAGCGGCAGCATTTCGATTTTGGCTGCGAGCACGAAATCGCTTTCAGTCAGTCCATCCACCGCGTGGGTCCAAATCGTGATTTTCACGAGGCCCCAGGCCAGGTAGATATCCGGATGATGATTCTGCTCCTCGGCCAGTTCGCCCACCCGGTTTACAAAGGCCAGTGCCTGCTTGAAATTCTTGAATTTGAATTCCTTTTCCAGGTGATGTCCTTTCACCACCTGCCATTTTCGAATGAGCTGCCTCTGCAGTCGTTTCAACGCGGCACCTTTAAGGGCCGGCACATCGCCCGTGCACGGAATGCATTCCTTCTTGGCTAATTCTCTCATAACTTTTTAGCGTTCAGCGGTTAACTCAAACTGGAGCGGCACGATTTGGGCATTTTTGATCCCCATTTGCATCGCATGGGTTGTTTGGAACTTTTTCTCCAGCAGCTTCGCCTCGCAGACGAGCTTCACCGAAGCACTCCGGAAGGGCCACGGCGCCAGCGTATATTTCCAAGGGTTGTCTGCTTTCGGGCGCAGCACCAGTTCACCCAGACCCTGGGCTATCGGCACTTCCCTTATCACCTCTGCCTCGCGCTTGCCCATGCAAAGCAGCAGCGACAGCCAATCCCAGAGGGAAACCAGGCGCCGATTGCGTGTAAAAGCCTCCTCTGTCGCGGCTGCGGCAAAATGAGGATCCCGGCGCAGCGATGCAAACGCAAAAGATTGATAAGCCGCCTGCGTATCCAGAAAATCCTGCGTCAACATGGCCGCCTGCGGGTTCTCGTAATGCGGATGCTTTTGCGCCAGCCAGGTATAGTGCATCGAAACCAGCAGCGCTGGATAACGCCCGTAACCCGTGGTGGCATAAATCCCCCGCTCCCAAATTTCAAGGTGCTCCGCCACCGGCAAAGATAAAAACGTGTGTGGCAAGCCGGTCCCCTCGTTTAACGTAGGCTCTTCCTCCCATTTTAAAAAGCCAAGGTCATGCAATTCCGCCGCGAGTTCCACCTCGGGTCGAGGGGTGAAATCACCAAAGATCTCATTCCCCCAGAGACGCGCCATTTGGCCTGAAATCCAGGCATGCGCTGGCTGAGTGATAATTAAAACACCGTTTGGATCTTCCCGATGCACCATGTTTTTGTTCTCCTGAATTAAGCTATCGCCCTCACACTTGCGCTCCGCGCTTCATTAGCCTTTCAACCTCACGCCGAAACGGCATTGCAGGCTGGGCGCCAAACTTTGTTGTAGCCAAAGCCGCTGCCGCATTTGCCAGCGCTCCCGCCGCTTCATACGACTGCCCCTCGGCCAGCGCAACCGCTAATCCCGCGGCAAACGCGTCTCCGGCCCCAGTCGCGTCCACGGACTTTACCTTTATCCGGGGCAACAATTTCTCACCCCCATTCCACACCAACAAATCGCCTTCATCCCCCGCCTGGGTTGCGACCAATTTGATTCCCTGCGCCAACAACTTCTCCGCTGCCCGGCGTGCCGACCGGACATCCTTCACCTTCAAACCCGTCAAAGCTTCCGCCTCGCTCGCGTTCGGCCGCACGACATCCACCAGTGACAACAAATCCCTCGACGCCTGCGCCGGCGGGGCTGGGTCCAGCACCACGCACGCACCCGCCGCGCGGGCTAATCGGGCGGCCCACAAAGTTGCTTTCATCGGCACTTCGAACTGAATCAACAATACCCGCGTGCTCCCCAAAAGACGTTTGGCTTTTTCCAGATCCGTGACTGAGAGCGCGTGATTTGCTCCTGGCGCGACAAGGATCTGCTTCTCCCCTCCCGCCTCTACCATGATCAACGCCACTCCGGTCGGCGCCTTGGATGCCCTGGTTGCGCCCGCTGTATGAATTCCCTCCGCCTTTAAGCCCCGCAGCAACGCCGTTCCGCGTGCGTCATTTCCCACGCAGCCTGCGAACGCCACTCGCGCACCCAGCCGCGCCGCGGCCACTGCCTGGTTCGCGCCTTTGCCGCCGGGTGCCTCCAAAAATTCCTTCCCATCCACGGTCTCGCCTGCACGCGGCAAACGTGTCCCCCTGACGAGGTAATCCGTGTTGATTCCCCCGATTACCACGACGTCATAACTTTTGCCATTGTTTGAACTCATCGGCAGATGCCTGCCAGCAAACCGAGTCCCCACCAAAGAATCAACCACTTTCGCGATTCTGACTTGAGACTTGAGAGTCCCCGCCTTTGGGTTACAGTTTCGAGGGCTTTTGCCCAGGCAGTGTTGTTTAGTTTTATCGAAAATGAACACTTAGGGAAACATATGGCATACGAATTACCTCCTCTACCTTATCCAAAAGACGCGCTTGAACCTCACATCGATGCGCAAACCATGGAAATCCATCACGGCAAGCACCATGCGGCTTACGTCAACAACGTCAACAAAGCCATTGCGGGCAAACCCGAACTGGAAAATAAACCCGTCGAACAACTGATCAGCAACCTGGATGCTGTGCCCGCTGACATTCGCAATGTGGTTCGCAACAACGGCGGCGGCCACGCCAACCATTCCATGTTTTGGAAAATTCTGGGGCCAAAAGCGGGTGGCGCCCCCACCGGCAAACTTGCCGAAGATATCAACGCCACTTTCGGCAGCTTTGACGCCTTCAAGGAAAAAGTTGAAGCCGCGGGCGCTGGACGTTTCGGCAGCGGCTGGGCTTGGCTCATTGTCAATAAGAGCGGCAAACTCGAAGTTGTCTCCACCGCTAACCAGGATAGCCCCATCATGGAAGGCAACAAGCCCGTGCTCGGCGTGGACGTTTGGGAACACGCTTATTACCTCAAATACCAGAATCGCCGTCCGGATTATCTTAAAGCCTTCTGGAACGTCCTGAATTGGAACGAAGTGAATAATTACTACGAAGCAGCCAAGAAATAATTTCCAATTTCGTTAATCGCATGGGCGCGCCTGAACAAGCGCGCCCTTTTTGTTTCGTCTTCTCCAGTGGCCTCCTTCATTTGCGCCAAACCCGCTCCCGGCTTATGTTGACCCGAAAGGGAGTTTTGTATGCTGCGAAACTTGCAACCATTGGCCAGCTATCACCTGGGTGCCAAAGACGGCGCTTTCGGCAAAGTCCGTGAATTCTATTTCGACGACCAACACTGGACCATCCGCTACCTGGTTGCGGCAGTAGACGGTTGGCTGGCGGGCAAACAAGTGCTCATCTCGCCTTTTGCCGTGGAACAAATTGATGAGCCGTTCAAAGTTGTGCACCTGCGTTTGACCAAGCAACAGATCGAAAACAGCCCCCCGATTGAGACCGACCAGCCCATTTCCCGACAGTTTGAAGCCAAGTATTACCAATACTATGGCTGGCCAATGTACTGGTATGGCCCTTCCCTTTGGGGCCCTGGACCTTACCCCATCTTTGATGGCTCCATTCCGGACCCTTCAACCAACAGGGATGACCACCCCGCCAACCCGCATCTTCGCAGCACGGGCGAAGTGCTCAAATACCGGATCCACGCCACCGACGGTGATATCGGCCACGTGGAAGACTACATCATTGATGATGAATCGTGGTCCATACGCTACTTCGAAGTGGACACTCGCAACTGGCTCCCCGGTAAGAAAGTGCTTATCCCCACTTCCGCGATCCAAAACGTCAGTTGGGAAAACGCCAAGGTCTTCGTTGACCTTACCAGGCATGCCATCAAGGACGCGCCCCAATATCACCCTGGCGAAGCCATTAAGCCCGGCTACGAAAAACAACTACAGGATCATCTCGCCCGCGAAGCACACGTGACCGCCTAAAAACTATTACAGCTCTTCCAGCAGTTGCTCCCCCGGCTCCTGCTCCATCCCAGCGAAACTGATCCTGTTCTTTCCCCGGCTCTTGCTCTTGAACAGGCAATGATCAGCCTCCGCCAGCAGCTCTTTCTTGTCCCGGGCGTCATAAGGGAATGTTGCGACTCCAAACGAGGCCGTTACCTGCACATTAAGTCCTTCTTTCTCCAGGTAGTACGTGGAAGTCAGCGCCTCTTGCATCCTCGAGACTTTTACGACTGCCTGCTCCTTGTTTTGTCTGGGTAGAATCACCACATACTCATCGCCGCCGTAGCGCACGATCCGGTCCTCTTCATCCAGCACCTTCGAAACTGTTTGCGCCACCTCCCGCAACACCTTGGCCCCTTTCAAGTGGCCGTGCGTGTCCACTACCTGTTTGAAATTATCCAGGTCAAAAAATACCAGCGACACCTCTTCGAACTTTCCGCTGCCGCTTTGTGAATCAATCAACCGGTCCAGGTAACGGTGCAAGTACCTCGTGTTATGAAAGCCCGACACGTCATCGGTCACCGACAGCTTCACTACCCGATCGTGCTCCTTCTTGAGCTCCAACGACAGCCGGCGCATCCTGAGCAAATTGGCCACCCGTGCCTCCAACTCATCCTTATCCAGCGGGCGAAAGATCAAATCATCCACCAGGTTCCCCAGGTGCCGCGTCGGGAACGTTCCTTTTCGGCGAGTTGCCAGCAACAAAAACGGCAGCAACACCGGCTCTTCTTCCTTCCGCCGGTTCATCACCAGCCGCCGATTCACTTTCAGCGTAGGGCCATCGAGAATTGCCAGGTCGAACGGCACGTCCATCGGGTGCGCCTGGTCCTGGCCCAGGGTGACGATCTCAAAATCTTCGTCCAGCAACTTCTCCAGGAGCTCCCGGTCAGGCTTGTTCTTTATTTGTATTAAAATCCGCTCCATACAGCTACTGCCCCAAAGGGCGCATCGTGTGCTAGTTCATCTAATTACCTATCCACCATTTCTCTCCACTTATCAAACGGAGCTGGCTGGGTGTCATCCCCCGTGGCTGCTGGAGTTGTGAGGTGGAGCCTGGGATTAATCTCCGCTTCGCGCTTGACGCCCCTCTCCATCCTGCTACACGAGAACTATGGGGCCGAATAAAACTCGACGCACACCCGCC
>JAQGOV010000464.1 GCA_028293425.1 Verrucomicrobiales bacterium | reverse complement strand
TTCATTAGGTGACTGATGTCCGTTGGCTTGACGAGATAAGCATTCGCACCCAGGCGGTAGGCCGTAGCTACATCCTCCTGATCGCTCGATGAACTTAAAATAACCACGATGGAGGCAAGCTCAGGCTGTTGCCGAATCCATTTGAGAACTTCCAGGCCCATGACCTTGGGCAATTTTAAATCCAGGAACATTAAGTCGGGCAACGGGAACTGCGCTCGATCCTGAAATTTTCCGGTTCCCTGGAAATAATCCAAAGCTTCCTGGCCATCATGAGCGACGTGCAACTGGCTTACGATGCCGGCCTTTGCCATGGCCGTTTTAAAAAAGAAGACATCGTCGTCCTCGTCTTCCGCCAGCAGAATGGTGTGAGCCATGGAATCAAGCTTTCTTCAATTGGATCCAAAATTTGCTACCTTTGCCTGGTTGGGATTTGAGGCCGACCAGGCCGCCCATGCGTTCGACGGCTTTTTTCACGATGGCCAGCCCGATTCCAGTGCCTTCATATTCCCTTGGGGCATGGATCCGATCGAACATACCGAAGATGCGTTGCTGATCTTTTGGATCAATGCCGATCCCGTTGTCCTCAAACCAGAGGCGAATCTCCGGCCCCTTGGGATCCGCCCAGATCCGCACGGAGGGAGAATTGCCCGGGGCCACAAATTTAACAGCGTTCGCGACGAGATTCGAAATGCATTGCGTTAGAAAAGCTTCGTTGCCGAGGACCGGTGGAAGGGTGCCTGCAATCTGGACCTCCGCCAAAGGCGCCTGCCAGCCCGGATAGGTAGCCAGGATATCGCGCGCCAAACGATCCAGGTCGACGGGGGCCATTGGGGCTGATCCCTGTAAAATCTTGGTGTAGCTCAAGACATCCTGAATAAGCCGATCCAGCCGTTTGGCCGAGCCCTCGATGCGGCGGAGGTACTCGCGCCCTTGTTCATCCAGTTTGTTACCGTAATCTTCTTCCAACAGTTTCGCGAAGCCTTGCATGCCGCGCAAAGGCGCGCGCATGTCATGGGCCACGCTGTAGGAAAACTTTTCCAATTCACCGATTGTGTCCCGCAATTGACTGGTGCGGTCGGCCACAATTTCTTCGAGCTGGACCGCACGGCCCTGGAGGATAGCTTTCGCATGCTGCAGCTCAATTTCACCTTTTTTGCGCTCCGTGATGTCACGCGAAATCGTCGAAAGGCCAATCGGCTCACCCGAGGCATTTCTAATCACCGACAAGGTGACGGCAACCAACATATGCTTCCCATGCTTTTGCTTTCTTTCGACTTCCAAATGTTCGGTGGCTCCACTTTTGCGGATCCTTTCAATAGCGTCAGGGATGATCCTTAAATCCTCCGGAAGGGTAAGCACCGAAAGGGATTTGCCAATGACTTCCCTGGCTGAGTAACCATAAAGGTGTTCGGCGCCTTTGTTCCAAGTGGTGATAATCTGGTCAAAACTAATGCTGACAATGGAGTTCTCCGACGATTCCACAATCCCTGCCAAAAAGGCGTTCTTATCCGCGAAGGCCTTGCGTTCGGTGATATCCCTGATGTTGCATTGGATGACCTCCTGATCAGCTTCGCGGTAAAGGTTGCTTACGAACTCCACTTCGCACTGCTCCCCGTGCTTGTTCACCAGGGGCAACTGTTCATAACGAATGGAGCCATTCTTTTTCAATTCCTCAAAAGCGGCCTGGCTGGCCTGGGTGTCCTTGAGCAGCCCAATTTGAAACAGCTCTTTGCCAACGAGTTCTTCGGCAGAATATCCCAGCAATTGAACAAAGGCGGGGTTGGCCTGAGTAATTTTTCGGGTAACGGGGTCCAGAAGCAGGATGCCATCCTGGGAAGTTTCAAAAAGGCGACGATAGCGCAGTTCCATGCGGCGCAAGGTGGCCTCGGTCCGTTTGACGGTATCAATGTCCACCAGGACGAGAACCGCGCCGTCCAGTTTATGCTCCTGGGTAAGGTAGGGCCGAACCCGGAGCAGAAACCAGTGTCCATCGTTGTCCTGAACTTCCCGTTCGCGCACGGCCAGTGAAAAGACCACTTCGGCCACGAACGATTCCAACTCGGTAAAATCAAGGTTATGTTTGATGTGGCCGAGGGGCCGATCGAGATCCGTGGCCAGCAAATTGAAAATTTTGGCGGCTGGTGGGGTAAAGCGGCGGACCTTCAGGTCACCGTTCAGCACCAGGACAGCGGTGTTGATACTGATTTGAAGATTGTTCAGATCGCTGTTGGCCCGGCTTAATTCACCGTTGCGATTGGCCATCTCCTCGTTGACGGTGGTTAACTCCTCGTTCGTTGATTCCAGCTCTTCCTTGGAGGTTTCGAGCTCTTCATTGATGCTTTGCAGTTCCTCGTTGGCCGATTGCAATTCCTCGGTGGAAGCCTGAAGTGCTTCGCCGGAGGCTTCCGAGTCGTCCTTGACGGATTGAAGGTAGTCGCGCGTATCGCTGAGCTGGTGCTCGAGATGGGCAACCCTATCGAGACCCGCTTTCGGGCTGGGCGAGCGGGGAGCAGGCCGTTGCGACGCAGCGCGGGGCGGATGGGAGCCGGCATCGACCTCCTTTCTTTCATGGAAAAAAATGAGGTAGGTTTCTTCGGATAAATGCCGCAACGGGATAATTTCGATGTTTACCAGGTGCGGTGACCCTTCGGAATCCATCCGGATGTTTTCCCTTCGCACCTCTTTACGTTCCTTTTTTGCCTCGCGCATGGCAGCGCGCAGTGGCAGGACCAGTTCGGATCGCGCGAGTTTCAAGAGATTAGCGCTTGGCTTCCCGGTCGGAAGTTTCAGGTATTGTCCCGTGGGGCCGCGAAACTGAAGAACCTCCAGGTCTCCGTTGACCAGCACCCCTGGGGGAGCAAAGCGGTTGGCGGATACGCGATCAGCCTCGTGCTGGGCATTTCCTTCGGTCCTAAATGCTCCGGGAATCCTGGGGATGACCGGGGCCGTGGGGGCCTTGCGTTCGATAGCGGAACTCAGGGCAGGAAGCTCATAGAGCCTGAAGCTGCCAGGCTTCCTGGCGAAAATGCGTTCCTTCTTGTCGATGGTGGTAAAGAGGTTGGTGAAAGACCCGACCGATTCCGAGGAACCGAGGAACAAAAATCCCTTTGGATTGAGGGCGTAATGAAAGTTGGGGAGGATTTTCCTTTGCAGACCGGGTTCAATATAAATCAGGAGGTTGCGGCAACTGATCAGGTCCATGCGCGATAAAGGCGGGTCGCTTAAAACATTTTGCCGGGCAAAAACACACATTTCCCGCAGCGATTTGACGACACGGAAGCCGGTTTCTTCCTCCACAAAGAAGCGTTTGAGCCGTTCCGGTGAAATATCTTCAGCCAAGGCTTTCGTATAGAAACCACGCCGCGCTTTTTCCAGCAGGACATCGTTGAGGTCCGTGGCAAACAACTGGAGCGGGGGAGCAGACTGGAGGTGCTCCACAAACTCGAGGTAGGCCATCGCAATAGAGTAAGCCTCCTGGCCGGTGGAACAGCCGAGCGTCCAAATCCGAACCGGTTGTTCCCGGCCTTTTTCGCTGATCAGCTCGGGAAACACTTTGCGCTTGAGAACCTCAAAGGCTTCCGGATTGCGAAAAAAGCTGGTGACGCTGATGAGGACATCCGAATAAAGGGCATCCAGTTCCTGCGGATTGGCCGCTAAAAAGGCCGCATAATCGTCCAGCGTTTGTATCTGCTTCAAAACCAGGCGCCGGGCTATCCGCCGTTGAATAGTTGGGGATTTATAGAGGGAAAAGTCGACTCCGCAATGCTTGCGCAACACAAGTAAGACTTTTTTAAAACCTTCCTGCTCGGGAAAAGGCCGCGGTTCAGCTTCCCGATCCTTTTCTTCGACTGCTTTTTCCGCACCGGTGGGCGGCCGTCCGTGCCCGCCGGGCGCAAGCGGGGATTCACGGTCCTCACGCTGGTCTTTTTCACGCTCGGCTTCCGCGGGCAAAGCTGGAGGTATGTTGCTGATGTCGCGGGCGTCCAGCGGGTGCCTGGCAATGCGAGCGAGCTCCCGGGCAATGTTCTCCGGCGAAAGGACGCAATCGACACAACCCGCCGCTATGGCGTTGCGGGGCATGGAATCGTATTTGGCTGATTCATCCTGAGCGAAGGTGATTCCGCCTTCGGCTTTGATTGCTTCCAAGCCGCGGGTTCCGTCGGATGCGGTTCCAGAAAGGATCACGCCGACAGACCGCTCGTGTTGGTCCATGGCCAGGGACTCGAAAAAAGCGTTGATGGATTGATGCGGTGAGCGGTCTTGGCCTCGGCGGGGCCGCAGGAGCAACACTCCACGCTCGATCGTCATAAAAACGTTCGGCGGGATGACGTAAACGTGATTTGGCACCACGGGTAGCTTCTGGGTTGCCTCCCGAACTGGCATGGCCGTGGCTCGGCCCAGGATCTGAGAGAGCGCGCTTTCATGCACGGGGTCAAGGTGCTGCACCAACACGAAAGCCATGCCGGTATCCACTGGCACGTTTTTCAGGAAGTCAGTGAATGCTTCCAAACCGCCCGCTGACGCCCCAACTCCTACGACCAGAAAGGGTTTTGAAGGAAATGTTCCATTTTGAAGTTTTAGTACGGTCCCAGCCGCAGGAGCGGAAGGTTTTTGGGGTTGCGAGGATTTCGGCTCACTTGCAGGCTGGCCTGGGATTTTCCTTACATTTCTCCGAGACATCTTCTTCCACTGGCCTTTTTCCTTCATGGTTCCGCGTAAATGCGTACGCTAGCGTAGGGTTCATTAGAAGCATTTTCCAGAGATTTCGCTTATTTCTTTTCCTGGAACTGCTGGCCGGTGGTCGGAACCCGAACCGAGTTAACCACCCCGAAACGACGCAAGAAATGTCAGGTTTTAAAGCAGGTGCCTTGTAACTCGAGAGAAGAGTGGAAGCGTTCATGACGGAGGGATGGATCGTTCGCCGGTGAAGAATACCCGAGGAGCGTTATAACGAAGTCATTATATGAGCAAGACACGCATTCTGATTGTTGAGCCGCATCCGGTGGTGGTCATGGGCCTGAGGCAATTGGTGCAACAGCAGCCTGACATGGAGGTAGTAGGGCACTGCCTTGAAGCCGCGAACGTGCTCGAGACCGCCGCCAAATTTCAACCAGACCTCGTAGTGATCGACACAGCCGCCTCGGGGCTGAGAGGGGTCGAGCTCAGCCAGGCATTGCTCGAAGCCATGCCCACGGTCAAGATCGTGGCCTTCGCGGACCTGGAGGAACGGACCGCAGTCGTGGAAATATTAAACGCGGGGGCTTCAGCGTATATTTTGAAGCGTTCGATGCCGGAGGAAATTATCCATGCCCTGAGGCTGGTTGCGGCCGGAGAAAATTACGTTCAAGGGAACCTGCTTCGGAGCCTTTGCCCAACCGATAGGGAAAAGCTTGGTTTAAGTCTTGGCAAAGGGCGGAATGAACTCACGGGGCGCGAGTCAACGGTGCTTCGGTTGGTGGCGGAGGGGCATGTTGCACGGGAAATCGCGGCAGAACTGAGCGTTTCCGCGAAGTCGGTAGAAACTTACAAAACCCGCGGGATGAAGAAACTCGGCTTAATCAGCCGCCCCGATGTGGTTCGATATGCTTCACGCCAAGGGTGGCTCGAACGGCTGAGGAGAGAGCGGAGGGAGTTTGCGAATTGCACTGATGGAGCAGCTCTTTCACGGGAGTGATTCCTAGCGTTGTCGCAGTCGGGATTTTCGGCAGGCCCTTCTCCTATGTTTTATTTTTCTGGGTGCGATAAAGCTCCATCGTGATGACGTCGTCGATTCGTTCTTCCGCTTCTTTCGGCGCGCGAGCGGTACCGTTTTCCCAGGAGGAATAAGCCTTTTCCTTGATGGCAATGGGCAGAACGCGTTTCTTGTTCAGGAATGCAACCAACTCGGCGCGTGTCCAATTGAGACGTTTGCGGAGGAGCAAGGTTTTTTCCCAGGTGGTGACGTTAAAAGTTTTTGTATCGTCTGCCATTACGTGATCTTAAGCAAAACTGCTGGAGGGTCTTTCGTCAAATCTCTTTTAGTGGTCTGAAAAGGCACTGCAACCGTGTAGTCGAAGGGTGAGGAAGGCTGGGAAAGAAAAATACGGACATTGAAGACGATGCAAAATCCCTTGTCCGCCAGGGATTTACGGACCTTAGGCGGCTGCCAGGCTTCTGAGTTTCGCATTGCGCAGAATGCGCTGGCTGTCGGAAAGCCGCGGAGAGATAGTCGCGGTGGGCACGGGACATTGTTCAAGAAGTTGCTCCACTTTCTCAAATTCGGAATCGGTTAATTCGCGATAAAACCGAAAAGTTTTTTCTTCCTTTCTTTCCAGCTCCACGTTTTCCAAGCCGGCCTTTGAAAGCAACATCTGGAGGAACCGGGGAAAACAGCTTCCGATGCTTTTTCGGCTCTTAGATTCCAGGGCCACCGGTCCAAAAGATGTCGCGTAAAGTTTCATTGGTCGGCTTAAAGTAGAAGTACCCCGTGTGAAACAATAGTGGGGCTGAACCCTACTTCTGCGTCGGGAGTTTAGGTCAATCAGAATGTCTTGGAGCTCTGCTGGAGCGAAGCGAACGTTAACCGACGTTCCAGATCGGGTACGTAACAAAAGAAGAGTTGAAAGCAGCTCCTATTCGAAACCGCTTCCAAGCTCAGGCAAACTAAAATGCCTGAACCTCCTCTCCTTTATGCGCACAACCCGCTTGCTGATTTATGACACCTTCACGTCGATAGCCTTGGGCCTCGTAGTTTCACTTTTTGGTATATGGACCCGCAGGATACCCTCCTTGAATTCCGCCTCGACTTTGCTGCCATCGGCATCCTCGGGGAGCGCGAAACTGCGAATAAAACTGCCGTAGGAACGTTCCATTCGGTGGTATTTGCGCTTTTGTTCTTCTTTTTCGAATTTTCGTTCGCCCGCGATGGTGAGCATGCCTTTCTCGACAGTGACGTTCAGATCCTCTTTGCGGACCTCAGGCAATTCGGCCTTCACGAGGTACTCTTTATCTTCTTCCACAATGTCCACCAATGGGGCCCATTCCATAGCTGAAAGAAGTTCGGTCTCGTCCTGGTCTCGATTTCGACTGCGATTCACACCCATCAACGAGTTTAAACGATTCTGGAGATCTTCCATTTCGCGGAAGGGATTCCATGTATCCTCGCGTCTCATCAGACTTTTCATATGCTTTTCATCCTTTCTACGGCATTGAATTCCACAACTGAGCAATGCGTGCCGTTCCATGCTCATCAGGAGGAGTGTTCGACTTCTTTTACCCCTCCAAGACAAAGTGCAATGGGTAAAACGCCCGTGTCAAGGGGCCCGCGTCAGCAGTCTGTCCAACGATGTGCGGTTTTCACCCGGACTTGTAAGAAGCCTGGTTGTCGGTACGTTGTTAGGCGGAGAATCCACTTAATTGTATGGATGAAGCACAAGTTATGGACTCAGGGCTTTCAACGGCCCACGCAAGGTCGTTCATGTTGCGCTTTTTCGAAAAGCTTTCTCCGCCCGGAATTGGTTACGCTGTTTCGATCCTCGCGGTCGGGGCTGCGTTTCTGCTGCGGTCCGCGCTGGACCCAGTCCTGGGCGATGACTATCCCTACGCTTTATTTTTCGGTGCGGTTGCGCTGACCGGCCTGAGCGGACGGACTGGGCCTGCATTCCTGGCCGCGTTGTCAGGTTTTCTATTAGCGGATTTCTTTTTTATTTCTCCTAGACATCAATTCATTTTCAACGGTTTTGAGCTTCCTCATCTGCTCGGGGCGTTGGCGTATTGGTTCACGGCCGGGGGAATGATCTTGATTAGCCAGGTGACCCATGCTTATGCGGAGAAAGCGCAAATTCTGGCTGAAACCCTGGACCGGAGCCAGGCAGAATTCCGAGCGCAATATGAACTGGCGCCCATGGGCGCGTTTCAAACCACCCCGGAAGGAAAATTTTTGATAGCCAACCCGAAGTTCCGCGAGCTGACCGGGTTCTCAGAAGAGGAGCTGAGAAGCAGGACCTATTTCCAAATAACTCATCCAGACGACATTTCGGACAACCACCGGATGCATGAACAACTCCTTGGGAGGGAAATTCCGGTGTTTGCGCTGGAAAAGCGGTATGTGCGCAAGGATGGCAGGACGATCTGGGTGAAATGTTCGGCAAACCTGCGACGAGACAACCACGGGCAACCTCAGCGGCTAATTGGCTTTATCGAAGACATCACCGAGCGCAAGGAAGCGGAGGCGGTGCGAGAGCGCTTCTTCGCGGTCGGGGCTGACCTTCTGGCCATCGCGCGGGAGGACGGTTTTTTTCAGTGGGTGAGCCCGGCCTGGACACGGGCGCTTGGCTGGAGCGGGGAAGAAATGACATCGAAGCCATGGATGGATTTTATTCATCCGCAGGACAGAGATAAAACGAACGCGTTTGTGGAACTCCTGGCGGGGGAGCAGGAGATGGTTCATTTCGAGAACCGTTATCGCACGAAGGATGGCAAATACCGCTGGTTGAGCTGGAAAAACAAACCCGTGGGAGCAGATAGGCTTTGGTATTGCGGCGCCACGGATGTGACATCGCGCAAAGAGGCAGAAACAGCGCTCCAGGAAGCATTGGAAACACAGCGGTTGATCGTGGAAAGCGCGCGCGATTTCGCGATCGCGCTTCTGGACCCCGATGGCGTTGTTCAACAGTGGAACCCCGGGGCAGAGAAAGTTTTCGGTTATTCGGCCGGCGAGATGGTGGGGCAGAAGATGGACGTGATCTTTACACCCGAGGACAGGGCTGCAGATATGCCAAGCCGAGAACTGGAAACGGCATTGAAGGAGGACTGTGCGATGGACGAGCGCTGGCACCAGAGGAAGGATGGCCAGCGCGTTTATATCAGCGGAGCCGTCCGGCCGCTCTACACAGGAGAAAAAGTTTTGAAAGGCTTTGTGAAAATTGGCCGCAACATCACGGAGCGAAAAAGGATGGAGGAAGAATTAAAGGAAAGCCGGGAAAACCTGGAGCGGCTGGTGACAAACCGGACTGCGAGCTTGCAGGAAACCATTCAGCAGCTTGAGCAGTTCTCGTACAGCCTTTTCCACGACTTGCGCGCGCCTTTAAGGTCCATGTGCAGTTTTGCGCAGTTGCTGCAAACTGGTTACGGCGAGAGGCTCGATAGTGAGGGAAACGATTACCTGACACGCATTGCGCGGTCCGCCGAGCGGATGGACCACCTGATTAACGATGTGCTGGCTTACCGCAACCTGGGGCTCGAACCAGCCAA
>JAQGOV010000451.1 GCA_028293425.1 Verrucomicrobiales bacterium | reverse complement strand
TGGATGATTCAGGCAGCTCGCAAATATAACCGGGTGGTGCAACTCGGCACGCAGCGCCGCAGCATGCAGGGGGTGCAGGAAGAAATTGAAAAGATGCGAAGTGGCGCCATTGGTCCCGTTCATTTCTCGCGTGGCTGGTATAACAACAGCCGACCAAGCATTGGGCATGGGAAGGCAGCGCCCGTGCCTGCCTGGCTCGATTACACCCTTTGGCAAGGGCCGGCGCCGCAGCGTGAATACCACGACAACCTCATCCATTACAATTGGCACTGGTTTTGGCATTGGGGCACTGGCGAACTTGGGAATAACGGCATTCACTCGCTCGATATCTGCCGCTGGGGCCTGGGCGTGGACTACCCGACTCGTGTGACCTCCGGCGGTGGCAAATACCGCTATGACGACGACCAGGAAACTCCAGACACCCATGTGGTCACCTACGACTTCGGAGACAAATCACTGGTTTGGGAAGGCCGAAGCTGGCACCGCCAGGGCTTCGAGAATTCTATGTTCGGCATCACTTTTTACGGGGAGAATGGCTCAATCATCATCGACGGCAGCAACTACCGCATTCTCGATCCAAAAGGAGCGGAAGTGAGCAAGCACGGTGGCCCGGGTGGAGATGGGCCACATCATCGCAATTTCCTTGATTGCATTCGTAACGGTAAACGACCAAACGCCGATATCGAAGAAGGCCATAAGAGCACCATGCTCTGTCATTTGGGGAACATCGCTTATCGCACGAGCCACACGCTGCTGCTGGATCCAAAAACCGGTCACATCCAAGATGACCGGAAAGCCCAGGCCCTGTGGAAACGGGACTATCGGCGCGGATGGGAACCAAAGGTTTAACAAAGCAACCAGCTTCCACTTCTCTTCTCCGTGGTGGTTAGCTACAGTCTGCCTCAATGAGTCCGAGTTCTGAATATCTGGCCCGGTGCCGGGAATTGGTGGATGCCGTCGAGCGGCAGCAAACGGCGATTCACCAAGTGGCTGATTGGTTTGCTGACACTATTCTGGCAGGACGCATGGTCCACCTGTTTGGCTCGGGGCACAGCCGGATCATGGTGGAGGAAATGTGGCCGCGCTATGGCTCCTTCCCCGGTTTCAATCCTATTGTGGAATTGTCGCTCAGCTTTCACAACCCGGTGGTGGGCGCGAATGGACAGCGGCAAGCAATGTTCCTGGAAAATGTGTCAGGACTTGCAGAACGGATTTTGCGCAACTTCGACCTATCGCCCAAAGACTCCGCGCTCGTGATTTCCTCCAGCGGTTGCAACGTGGTGCCCGTTGAGATGGCGGCGGAATTTCGCAAACGCGGGGTCAGAGTGGTGGCTATTATTAGTCGCAAACATTCCGAAGCCAGCTCCAGCCGGCACTCCGAAGGTAAAAAGCTGCAGGATTTTGCCGATTTAACCCTCGATACAGGCGCGCCGGTGGGCGACGCAATGGTCAAAGTCTCGGGTCTTGAAACTCCCGTGGCACCTGGATCCACCGTGGGAGGCTGCCTGCTCGTGAACTCAATCAAAGCGGAAGTGGCCGAGCGACTAACCCGCGCAGGCGCTCCGCCAAAAGTGCTGACGGCCTCGGCGATTGTGGGTTCGAAGAAAGCCACCGAGTTGTTTGAATCGGCTTATGATGAGCACGCCCGCCGGCTGGCCAAGCTTTACGAAAACCTTGGGAAATCTCAGCCATGAAAGAACGACCACTGCGCACCACCGTAATCGGCAGCTACCCATTCCCAAGCTGGCTCGAACTCGCCTGCAAACATCTCGATGAGTTTGGCGACTCCGATCGCGCTGAATTGATCGACGACGCGGTGATTGTGGCTGTGCGCGATCAAACAGACGCCGGGTTGGATGTCATCACCGATGGCGAACAAACACGCCTTGACTTCAACTTATCGTTTTACGGTTTCATTGATGGCATTGAGCTTGAATCGGCTTCGCCCCGGCGTTTCGGTCCCCCTGCGCACGACCAGCGTGGCAAGCACCAGGTGGTAGGCCCGTTGGTGGCCCCGCGCGGGCTCGGAACCGTGGAAGATTTTGAGCGTCTCAAGCGACTGGCTCCCGCAGGCCCCACTTTGAAGGCAAGCGTGCCAGGGCCCTATACGCTGAGCGGACGGCTGCTGCCGACCAAACAATATCCGGATCGTTACGCGCTTACCGAAGGCTTATTACCGCTCGTTCGCACCGAATTAGAAGCACTCGTCAAAGCAGGCTGCCGCGAAATCACGGTGGATGAACCCTCCATGAGTTGCTACGCGCATAAGGAAGATCCCAAGCGTTTTGTGGACATCTTTAACCGCACCGTGGAATCCATTGTCGGAAAGTGCCATCTCTCAACCCACCTGTGCTTCGGGAACTACAAAGCTCGAGCTGTCGGTCCACGTCGCTATGCCCCGATGTTCCCCTCTTTCCTGGACATGAAGGTCGATGAAATTCATGTCGAGATGGCCAGTCGCGAGTTCGCCGAGCTGGAGATCCTGAAACTGATTACTCCAAAAAAGGATGCGGCCGTGGGTATTATCGATGTGAAGAGTTATTACATCGAAACCCCGCAAGACATAGCGGCGCGGGTCCGGGCCTGCCTGAATCATGCCCCGGCGGATCGACTTTCGTTCGCACCTGACTGCGGTCTCAGCCAAACCGCACGGTGGGCCTCGAAGCAAAAGTTGAAGAATATGGTGGCTGGTGTGCAGATGGTTCGGAAGGAGTTGGGGATGAAGGAATGATGGCCTTACCTGTCGAAGCAATCTCGTGGATTGCCCATATTCCTGCGTTCTGTTAATGTTTCGCTATGGCAATCGCCCTGCGTAAAGAAGCTGTGGAAGATGTCCCGCCGCCTTTAGCTTTGGACCGGCTTGAGAATGGCGACATGCTCACAGCAACCGAGTTTTTACGGCGCTACGCAGCCTCACCTAAAGTCAAAAAAGCCGAGTTGATTGAAGGGAACGTTTACATGTCATCACCTGTAAGCTATGACCACGGAGCCCACGATGCACTCATACAGGGCTGGTTGCTTGCCTATGTCGCCAAAACTCCAGGAACTAATTGCGCTACTAATGTCACGGTCCGATTGGATCCTGAAACCGTGCCCCAACCCGACGCGCTGCTTCGGATTCTCCCGGAGTGCGGCGGTCGAACCCGGATTGATCCAGATGGTTATCTTGCCGGCCCACCGGAGCTGATTGTGGAAATAGCCGCCAGGAGTGTCGATTGATCTCCACGCCAAATTCCGCGCCTACCGCCGGGCCGGAGTTCGCGAATATCTGATTTGGCGGAGCCTGGAGCGGGAGTTCGATTGGTTTGTGCTAGAGCGGGATGAATACCGGCCAAGGACATTAGATGCGCAAAGTTGTTTGAGCAGCCCGCACTTTCCGGGTCTCGTTCTAGCACTTGAGCCACTTTTGGCAATGGACGCAGCCAAGGTTCTGGATGTTTTGCAAAACGGCCTTCAGAGCGAGCAGCACGCGACCTTTGTCGCTGAGTTGGCGAGGATGGTTGGCGAACGGCCCACTACCTCATAATCGGTTATCAGGCTGCTTTCCTTATCCTAACGCGTTTGCGCCGTCGTTTCTTATTTGCATGGCTTCATTGACGCGTCCCGCGTTTGCCGTTACTTTCCGGGTGGTCTAATTATGATTGCTGGCTCCACAACAAAACCAAACACAACGCCCCAATTCCGGGTGGGCGACGAGCGTTTGATCAAAGTCACCGCGAATGCCGCCAAAAAGATCACTGGGCTGCTGACCAAGCAAGGCCGGTCTCAGGGTGTTTTGCGCGTGGCGGTGGTTGGCGGTGGTTGCTCTGGCCTGCAATACAAGATGGACCTTCAGGATGCTCCGGCAAACCGCGATTTCCTGGTTGAGACAGGCGGCATCAAGGTCGTGGTGGACCCGAAAAGCGCTCTTTACGTGACCGGCAGCGAGCTCGATTATGTCGATGCGCTTCAGGAAGGCGGCTTCAAGGTGACCAATCCGAATGCGGCCACGAGCTGTTCCTGCGGCGAAAGCTTCAGCGCTTAAGCTCTCCGCACATCCGACATTCTCCTCATGACGGACTATTTCCAGCTCTTGCAGGAGCCTTGGCGCCCTTGGCTCGATGCCGAGGCCCTCAAATCCAGGTTTCTCGAACGATCCTCCACGGTGCATCCCGACCGGATTCACAACGCGCCAGAAGCGGAAAAGCAAGCCGCCAACTTTCAATACACGGAACTGAACGCAGCCTATCAAACCCTCCGCGAGCCTAAGGAACGTCTCCTGCATCTGCTCACTCTGGAGACCGGCTCCAAACCGAAGGAAGTGCAAGCGATACTTCCCGGAGCGATGGATTTATTTCTGGAAGTCGCCGGCAAATGTCGCGAGGTAGACAGCTTTATCGCCGAGAAGAATCGCGCGACCTCACCGCTCATCAAGGTGCAGTTCTTCGCACAAGGCCAGGAGTGGACTGAACGCCTGCAGGAACTTCTTCAGCGGATCCAAAAAGAGCATGCGCGACTCTCCTCTGAGTTGCAGGCGTTAAATCCTATTTGGGGAAATGCGCCAGCGCCAGGTTCACCCGAACGGCCGCAAGCTCTGCCCCTGGCTCGCGTCGAAGAAATGTACCGGGCTTTTAGCTACATCAATAAGTGGACCGCTCAGTTGCAGGAAAGAATTGTTCAATTGGCCTTTTGAGCGGCAAATGGCCGAACCGCGCCACTGCGATTACTGAACTGTCTTCCGCACGCTGGTGTGTTCCTTCATCCAATTATAATCCTCAGGGCCGGCCGGCACGAAGGTTCCGCCCGCACCCCCTTTTACGCCAGGGCGTCGTGTGTCTTCTAAAACCCAGCGGTGCGTCTCGATATGCCCATCGGCGAAGGAAAGGTTCCCCGCGCCGCTGTGGTACGACGCTGGCAAATTTCCCCAGCGATACTCATCCCAACGGTTCATGAAAAAGCCGTCATTAATTGTGTCGGGGTGTTCATCCAGAAAGACATAAATTTGTGATGGGTTCGGTATGTCGCTCATCCGGAAGAACTGCGTTAATTGGGGATTAAACTTGTTCGTGAGGTTACCCGGATCGCCCACCAGGGAGTTCAACGAAAAACTGCGGATGCGCGGTCCGTTCTCGGCGACAGACCGGTCCGAAGGACATTTAAAAACCGTCGTGCTCAGGCTGAGATAGGGAGATAATTTACCATCTGTGAGTGTGGTCAGGTTGGTATTCCCGTCGCTGGAAAGCCAGTCCTCAATATTATTGGCCCAGTTTTGCTTGAGATCCATGGTCTCTTGAATTCCATGATTATTGACCAATAAATCCATGTTTTCATCTGCGTAGAGGTTCAAGGCCAGCGAGAGTTGCCGGATATTATTTTCGCACTCGATGGCACGCGCACGGTCCTTGGCGCCTTTGAGGGCGGGCAAAAGCAAAGCCGCCAGGATGGCGATAATCGCAATCACCACCAACATCTCGACCAGGGTGAACGCACCCTTCGACAACTTGCGGATTTGCATACGCGCCATTATCCGGCCCGGACGCGATTCATCAAGCCTAGTTCGCGGGCCTTCGGAAATACGGATCCTGGCCTAGATGCCGCCATCTCGTTCTTACAATCTTCTGCCTTTCAGTACAAATTCTCGCGGCTACTGAGAATGGCATATGGATTCCATCTATAACTGGAGCTTGTTGTACCTGCTGAGCGAGTGGGCTATCCGGCTCATCATGCTGGTGTATGTGCCGCGGGAGCGCAGCGCCGCAGCCGCGCGCACTTGGCTTCTGCTGATTTTCCTGCTCCCGTGGCCCGGCCTCATCCTTTATGGGCTGATTGGCCGCGTTTACCTCCCGAAGAGCCGCATCGAGCAGCAACGGCGTGCCTCGGAACAGATCCGCAAAGTCCAGGATCAGATCCGCAACCGGATCCCTACGCTCCCTCCCCTGCCGCCGCACCTCCAGCCACTGGCAGCCCTCGCCACCCGACTGGGGGATTTTGAGCCTTTCGGTGGAAACACAGTGGAACTGCTGACCGATTACAAAGGATCGCTCAGCCGGCTCATTGCAGAAATTGATTCGGCACGGACGCACGTGCATCTGCTTTACTATATCTACGGCGACGATGATTTTGGGCAACGGGTCACGGACGCTTTAATCCGCGCTGCAAAACGCGGGGTGCAATGCCGGGTGCTGCTGGATGCCGTTGGTTCCAAGGCCGCGCTCCGGCGGCAGGCCCCGCAAATGGAACGGGCCGGCGTCGAAGTCCATGCGGCATTGCGCGTCAAATTGTTCCGCCGGAACTCCGCGCGTTTCGATCTTCGAAACCATCGGAAGATTGCGGTAATCGATGGAACCGTTGCTTACACCGGTTCTCAAAATATCGTGGATGGTGAGTTCGTGCGCGGTTTTCCAAACGAGGAACTGGTCATGCGTGTCACGGGGCCAGTGGTCGCCCAATTGCAAGCGGTATTTGTGGCGGACCGATTCTTTGAGACCGGCACCACGCTGGATCAGGCGCAGGCGTTTCCGGACCTCCCAGAGACGGGCCATACCATCGCTCAAGTGCTCCCCAGCGGACCGGGTTACCAACGCGATAACGGCCAGGAAATAATGGTGTCGCTCCTTTATGCAGCGCGTGAGCGCGTGGTGCTTACGACGCCTTATTTTGTGCCGGATGAACCCTTCTTCCAGGCGCTCCGTTCGGCTGCCCGCCGCGGGCTTGAAGTGCATCTGGTTGTCTCCCGGCATGCCAATCAGCTCTTCACGCAATTGGCTCAGCGCTCGTATTATGACGAACTCCTTGAGAACGGCGTAAAAATTCATCTTTATCGACCGCGCTTTCTCCACGCCAAGCACCTCAGCATTGACGGGGAGATTGCGTTGATCGGCTCGACGAACATTGACATTAGGTCTTTCGCGCTCAATGCCGAAATCAACCTGCTCGTTTACGATCCTCAAATAATGGCTGAGCTCAGGGAGCTCCAGGACAGCTACTTTGCCAACAGCGAACTCCTCACGTTGGAGGAGTGGGAAAAGCGGCCGCTTTGGGCTCGCACCCTCCACGGCGTGGCTCGGCTGGCGGACTCGCTTTTGTGATTTGACCTCAGATTGAAAAATGGGAGAATAGGCTCAAGATGAAAGCGCTGCTTCTGTTTATCGGATGGTGCATCCTGCTCGTCTTGTGCTGGCCTTTGGCGCTGCTGGCGCTAGTTCTGCTGCCCCTCATCTGGCTTCTATGCCTGCCATTCCGCGTGGCTGGGATAGTGGTGGGAGCGGTGCTCGCCTTGATCCGTGTCATTCTTTTTATGCCGGCACGCCTGTTGGGATGGAAACCATCCTGAGCGTAACATCTGGGGATCCTTTCATGATTTCTCGCCCTCTGACGGCCGGTCAAAGACCCGCTTTACTCAAGAGTTCCTTGGCTTTTGGCAACCATGAAGTGGCCACTTGCTGATTTTCCATTAAGATGACCTGCTCGGCTTGCCAGCCCGCTCCTCGAAGTTCGTCCCGCATGATAGTTGATTCCAAAATTGCGGAGCTATGCAGGATCACCGGGGCAACCGGCTTTCGTTTGGAGAGGTGGCGCATCACGTCGTAACCAGTTCCTGGCTCAGCGGCTGAAACCGGGCGCAGGTGCCAATCGAGACTGATCAGTCTTGATTCAGGGAGGTAACTGTCCATTTCAGCGATCATCCGGGGCGCATCACTCCACACTCGCACGCAAAAATCCGGCCCCAGCGAAGTTATGGCCTGCTTGAGCGCCGCCAAGCGGGCCTGGCTATCTTCCAAAATCAGTATCGTCTCACGCATATGGTAAACATCGGCTATTTCTCATAGGATCTTTGGTGAAACGCGATTATTTCTCTGCCGAGCGTTGTCACCCCAAGCTTTTGGCAGGATCAAAGGAACTCAGATAACAGATGGCCACAAATCGCAACTTTGCCGAACTTAAACCAAGAGCTTGCTTAGCCCATTCTTTGTTGACGATGGATATGCCGGCCGGATATTTAGGTGGTGAAAAAACTCTCGACGCTTTGAAACGGACTTGTTCCTCTTCCCTGCCACGGGTATTTTCCACCTACGAAAAAGCAACCTCCTACCCCAAAACCGCGAGTCTTCGCTGGCTTGCAGATCGCCTTGACAGCGCTGCTCCTCATGACAAACGCTTTTGCCGAGCAGCCCAGCATTGGGTGGCGTGGCGATGGTTCCGGAACATTTCCAGAGACTGCCCCGCCTCTCACCTGGGGACGAATGGGCATGGCGATGAAGGGAATGCGGTTCCAGGCCAGCAAGCCCGCCGGCTCGGACCCATCGGGGACG
>JAQGOV010000678.1 GCA_028293425.1 Verrucomicrobiales bacterium | reverse complement strand
CTCCTGGCAAATTGGAAAGAATGATCCGCGCCTGCAATCCCATCAACAGAAAGGCGAGCACGTTCAAAATGAAGACGGCAGTCTCCCAAACGGAATAGGAGTGGATGCGATCAAGTGACGTTTGCCGCGCGGGCGCGTGCGTGGCGACGGTCATGGCGAAGGCAACGACCGTGATGATGGGTGAGAGCCGGAGATGCTCGGCAATAATCCAGGCGCCGAAGGTCAGCCCAAATTCAACAATGGATGACGACAGGGTGCCGGCGACCCACGGCCTCAGTTTCAGTGCGAGCTTTCCCAACAGCAGCCCGGCGAGAACTCCGCCCGGAACGGCAATGAGCAGCAACGGCGCCGACCGGGCGACGGACCAGTGCGGTGCGGTCGCCGCCGACACCGCCGCACCGAAAATCAGGAGCGCGACGGCATCGTTGAGCAGACTCTCCCCTTGCAGGATGGACATCGTGCGCCGGGGCAGGTTGAACTGCCTCAACACCGCGGCGACCGCGACCGCATCGGGTGGGGCGACGATTGCGCCCAAGGTAATGGCAGCGGCCAGCGGCAGTCCCGTCATTGCCCAGCCAGCCCACGCCACTGCTGCGGTGGTCAGGACGACTGCGACCACCACCAGCGAAAGGAGGGGAAGCCAGTTTCGCCGCAGCTCGCGGGGCGCGGTGTCGTATGCGGCGTCGAGCAGGGCCGGGGCGACGAAGAGCACCAGCGCGAGGTGCGGATCAATGACTATGCGAGGCGCCCAAGGCAGTGCGGCAACGCAAGCGCCGGCCAAGGCCAGCATCGTGGGGTAGGGCACCTTCAGACGCCGCGACACCTGCAGCAGCGCCGCGGCGACGAGTAACAACACGAGTGTGCTTTCAAACAGCGCCATGGCGCGCCTTCCGGTTGAACGTGTTGCTTTTGTTCACCACACAATCGGCTTGTCCTGCACGTCCGCAAGCAGCTTCATAAGCGCATTTCCTCCTTTCATTTTCTTGCGTACGCACCATAGGCCACGTCAGCCTGTGGCTCAAATGACGTGTAAGCCCCATGATCCGCCGTTCATGCGGGCCGGGTTTTTTCAACTCCCAAGGTTGCCAGGCAATGTTCTTCGCGGTAATTGATAAAACCGGGTTATGGCTCCCAACGCAGTGCGCTGAGCCCGGAAGCCGGGATGGAAGCAAAGGAACCGTCCGCCAGCACGACATGGAACATTTCATCTGCCATGATCCCGCGGCCGTTGCTGGCGGGGGCCGGATGCCCGCGGGACGTCACTTCCGTTTCGGTGGCCGTGCCGTTCCAACCGGCATCGCTCTCGTAGAGGAGGATGGTGAGCGGATTCACCTCGCTCAACTTGCGGCCATCGAGCTGTTTGTTGAACGCGTAGGAGCAGGTTTGGCCGGGATCCGCCGGGCATTGGAAAAGGCTGACGGAACTGACGTTGTTGGAAATTGCATCCGACCAGGTCGCCGCCGACGGCAGTTGGTCCTGATGGTTTGTTGAATAAACTCGGATGGCGGCGGCCAACTGCTTCAGGTTGTTCTCGCATTGGTTCGCCTGGGCTTGTTGGCGACCCCGGACAAAGTTCGGGATGGCAATGGCCGCAAACACGCCGATCAGGACAATGCCAACAAAAATAACGCCAAGCACAATGCCCACAATCATCAGCGGGTTGATGGATTTGACCGGTTGACCCTTCAGCAGCGGTGGTGGCGGGGTGGGAATTGCATTTCCGATCGTGGCAGCGAACTCCGGGTGGGATGAAAGCGGCTGCCAACTTTTGCCGCCTTCCGGCTGGGCAAGCGTCTGTGCACCACAACGGCCCGAAGCAATCCATTGGCAAATCTGATCCGCGGAGACGGGTCCGTACTCCTTGCCATCGTTGCCGATGATCTTGTACATGCCCGCAGCTTGCCGGAGGAAAGGTGAATGTGCAAGCGCCGGAGCGCCCGCACAAGAAATCAACCCGTGCCCGTTCTGCCGATCTGGCGGACGTTCTGCCTGCCTACTGGATGCCGAGCAGTTCCACCTCGAATACCAGCGTGCTGTTCGGCGGGATCTTGGCGCTTGGGCTCGCCGACCCATAAGCCAGGTTGGCCGGAATCGTAAACTTGAACTTGTCCCCCACCTTCATGAGCTGGAGCCCTTCGGTCCAGCCGGGGATGACCCGGTTCAACGGAAAGCTGATCGGCTCGCCGCGTTCCACCGAACTGTCAAACACGGTGCCATCGAGCAGGGTGCCGTGGTAATGTACTTTCACCGTGTCCGTGGCTTTGGGGGACACGGTGCCCGTGCCATGTTTCAAGACCTGGTATTTGAGTCCGCTGGGCGTGGTGATCACGTCACTGTTCTGAGCAACGGCGGCGGGGGCCGCCGCAGCGGAAGGATTGGTGCCGGCGGTTTTACCAACGCTGGTTTGCGTCGCTTGTTCACAGCCCAGGAGGCAAAGGCTCGCTGCAACTGCCAGGGAAAGCTTTGGTATCATTGCAAAAGTCCGGTTAACGTGAATCATCATAAGGATAGCCTCCGAAATGGACGGGCCAAAGTCAAGAACCTCGGAGAGTAGGGCGCAGGGGCGCTTCAGTTTGCGTGCTCGGCCGCCGCAACCTCAGCCTTGGCTTCCGCAAGATCATGCTGGAAAGCCGGGCTGGCCATCAACTGACGCACAATCGCCTGGCCCAACACCCGGCCCGCGCGCACGTCCGTCAGAAAATGCTTGCCGATGACCACCCGATCCCAACCGATATCGCGGCTGATGGCCATGATGGCTTCCCGTTTATCCGGGAACAGTTCCGCGATAATCGAGCCATAAACCGTGGCACAACTGGAATGCCCGCTGGGATAACCATAGCTGGGTTCTTGTTTCCCCAGGTTGAGCGTCTCGTCCATTTGATAGGGCCGCTTCCGCTGCCAATGCTCCTTGGCCGCAGTGATAATCTTGCCGATGTCCGACCTGACATTTTGCAGCAACGCCTCGGACTTGGGAAGTTTGCCGGGCTGAAAAACCGGCCCGGTGGCCGGAGTAAACAGGAAGAAGGAGAGAGTGGCACTATGTTTCGCCCGGAATTCATCGGCGGGTGTCCGCGCCTTGAAAACGGAGCGGGCCATTTCGAGATCCGCCGCCTCTTCGGCCGAACCCGGCGCCGGCGGCGGAGCACGCAGCGTGATGCC
>JAQGOV010000044.1 GCA_028293425.1 Verrucomicrobiales bacterium | reverse complement strand
GATGCCTATGGTTAGGAATGCTTTTGGAATGGCTGACATAAACGTCATTTTTACTGCTTTTGACGCGGTGATTGCAAAAGTTATTTACGTTACGTTTTTCTCTTTCCCGGATCTTGAGTGTTCGCGTGGCCAATCATAATTGATTCCTTCATAGGCAAAAGTATAAGGAAAACGAGTTTTCCATACCCGATTTGACGGAGAACCTGCCAATTTCCTCCACCGCTTTTCGGATTACCGGTTTGAGCGCATGGGATTGGTCTGGGATGCTCCCCGTCCTTTTATGGTCGGCAACCAGCGAACACGCGTCACGTTTTTTATCTCTCTTGATGCTTGCTGGAGTGTGCAGCGCCCTGGCTAATGTGGCTACCTTGATCGTGGTCCAGAAATGCGGGTCAAGAAAAAGACGGAGGCAGCGGAGCCCCTGAAGGAAGAGCCCTCGGAGTAGAAATCGAAAAAGGAAGTTACTGGTCCGAAGTTGTGCCGCCCGAGCCACTGGCCTTGGGCGGAACGGACGATTCACCCGAAGGCCGCTGCGCATGGCTGCCATTGATCCCCAATTGCTTATTCTTCTGAATAGCTTGGAAAATCTCTTCCCGGTGCACCGGCAACTCGGAGGGAGCCTGGATGCCCAGCTTGACGGTATCCTTGTCGATGCGGAGCACCTTCACCACGATATTTCCATCGATGATGATGCTTTCGTTGAGTTTTCGAGAGAGGATTAACATGTTACATTTCCTTAATTACACGATCGCTTCGTAGAGGGCTCCGGCCGGTTCCACTTCCATGACCGAACCGCCTTTGCTCAGGCGTTGTTTGCCCTTCTCGCCGGGAGCCAAACTGGTGATGAATTGCTGCATTAAATCGACCGAGCGGCGAAGCAAGGTCTGATTCTCCTGCGCACGTTGCTGCACGCGTAAAAGCAATTGATTGTTTTCCTGCACGAGTGCCGTGATCAACGGCTGGCAGTCGGCTGGGACATTCGGGACAAGCCGAGCAAAGGTCGCGTCCGTTGGTTCCTTCAGCGACAGCGCGAGCTGCCGTTGATTGAACATGCGCGTTTCGCGGGCCACTTGAATCATTGCGCTCTGGGTGTTGATTGAAGCCAGGGAATGCAGAATATCGTCGGAGCCGCGCTGTTGAATCATGTCCTTCTGGTGATCCAGCAACGCAAGCATCTCTCCATACTGCTGCAATTCGTTGCGCAAGGCCTCGATCAGATTCTGCAAAGGTGCGGAAAACTTCATTGGCAAAAATAAAATGACTAGGCCGGGAAAATTGGCAGAACGCGGCCCGCGAGGGCAAAATGCTCGCGACACGTTTCGTATGTTGTAACCGCATTCTCTAACAATTTAGCACTCACAGCTCGTTTTCCAAGCATTGGTTGTGCCAGTGCGTAAGTGGTTGATTTTGGCACATTTCTCTCTGCACAAGTGGATAAGTTTGGCAAAAGGTTCCTTCGCCTTGGCCATGGTATGAAGGTTTTGCCGCCACCAACCTCCCTGCTTTGAAACATATGCATGAGCGCGTCTGAACCTTCCTGCCATCAAATAAGCAAACAAGCGCGCCGGAGGGCGCGCTTGAAACACAAGCTGTGTTGATGGGAAAAGGAGATTACACAAAATAGGGGTCGTATTTCTGCAGATAGGATTTAATAGCCAGGACAGCCTGGGCATGGATCTGGCAAATGCGTGATTCGGTCAGTCCAAAGGTCTCGGCGATCTCTCGCAAGCGCATGTCTTCATAGTAATACAGTGCGAGCACCTTGCGTTGCATGTCCGGAAGCTGCTTGATCCGATCTGTCAGCAGCCGCGCTACCTCACGTTTGAAAGCTCCGTCCATCGGACTCTCCTGGCGTTGGTCGGGCAGGCTGTCATATTGAGAAACTGAATCATCCGATTCATTGTTAAAAGCGGCATCGAGGCAGACGAAAGTTGCGGGACGAATCTGTTCCATCCATTGCTGGTATTCGGCCAGCGGCAGTTTCAACACCTGGGCTACTTCTTCATCAGTCGCTGCCCGGCCTTTGGCCTGCTCGATCTGGTTCATCACCGCCTGAACTTTGCGGGCCTTGGTGTGCACTGACCGCGGTACCCAGTCCATTCGTCGGAGCTCGTCAAAGACCGAACCGCGGATCCGGAGCCGCGCATAGGTTTCAAACGCGGTGCCTGCCTGGGGATTGTATTGACGAACCGCGTTGAGCAAGCCGCTCAAGCCTGCGCTAAAAAGATCTTCTCCATCCACGTGCGGAGGAAGCGACATTGCCAGCCTTCCGACGACACTGCGGACCAACGGTATGTACTTTTCGACCATTTGGGCCTCGGCGGCGCTGCCCGGGCGCATCGTGCGGCCCTTGGCTTTAGGCGAGGCTTTGGGCTTGGCTTTCGCCTTGGTCAAGGGCCGGCGCCTTGTTACCAGCCGAACTTTTACCTTCAGCTTGGTTTTGCGCATTTTGTGGCGCTGCCGGACGATGAGCTTTGTTTTTCTTATCATGTTCTTGTCAGCTCTGAGCTGGGCTTCAGTTAGTCAATCGGTTCTTGCGCGCAAAAATTTTTAAACGGTTGTCGTTTCCGGCTCTGAAGCTCCATCTTCGAACCCCGCCGCTACACACTTTGTCAGCCTATCGGCTACCCTTTTCTTGCAGCGCTGAACGCTTTTAGCAGGTGGTCTGCCATCCTTTACCCCTCGCCGGACCGGCATGGGATTATGAGCCAAAATCCGAAATAAATATTTTTCTCACCCTTCCCGGCCTTGAAACAGGGAAATTTGTTCCAGAAAATTCTTAAGTCTTTGGTTGGGAAAGGCTATTCCCTGCCTCGATCAGGGCTGCCCCGCATCGAAAATTCATCCCACTCCGGAGACGGATATTGTCTCTAAATTCGTCCAACCAGGCCCCATGACTGTTAGGATTTGGAACAACAAGGCCCGCAATTTTTCGACCCGTGTCCCGTTTCCGGGCAAAACCTGTCCTGAATGCCAGAAGCATGGACAGCCCAATGAAACAGATTAGCGGGCTTGTCAGGACTTTTCTGTTCCAACTCCTTTAATCATGACATTACTGAAAATTCCCTTGTGGTTGCGCCTTGCAGTGCCTTTTGGACGGCCCAAACCCCAGCGTTCTGGCCATGATTTCATTCGCTATAGCCATTTTTTTGTGGATATTGCATCGCTGGTCGTGTGGAATTAAATCATAGCAGCTAAACGATTTGCGCATAGCCCTACTATCGAAAGGCAAAAACATAGATGAGTACTACAATGGCAGCACCGGAATCCAAGGTCGCGGAAAAGGATTTGCAGGCCGTCGAAGATCTGAAAAATGCTTGCCTCAAGATTAAGGCCGAGCTGGGTAAAGTTATTGTCGGGCAAGAGGCAGTGGTCGATCAGGTCCTGATCTCGATCCTGACCCGGAGCCATGCTCTCCTGGTCGGAGTGCCGGGTTTGGCCAAGACACTTTTAGTTTCCACTCTCTCTCAAACTCTACACCTCTCCTTTAAGCGCATTCAGTTCACGCCGGACCTGATGCCTAGCGACATCACGGGAACAGAGATCATTTTCCAGGACCCCGGCACCAACGAGCGGCAGTTTCGGTTCCTGAAGGGCCCTATCTTTGCCAACATGATCCTGGCGGATGAAATTAACCGGACCCCTCCAAAAACCCAGGCCGCCATGCTTGAGGCCATGCAGGAGCGCAAGGTGACCGTTGGCGGCACGGATCATTCCTTGCCCGACCCCTTCTTTGTTTTGGCCACCCAGAATCCTATTGAACAGGAAGGAACCTATCCTTTGCCGGAAGCGCAGCTCGACCGTTTCATGTTCATGATCGTGGTGGATTACCCTTCCACCGCGGAAGAACTCCAGATTATGAAGATGGCCACCGGCGTGCCCCCCGCAAAGCCTCAATCGGTCCTGACTGGCGAGGATATCGTCAATTTACAGCAGGTGGTCCGGCGTATGCCGGTGGCGGATCATATATACACATATGCTGAACGACTCGTCCGCGTCACGCGCCCCAAGGATCCTACCGCGTTGGATTTCTGCAAAAAATGGCTCACCTGGGGTGCTGGGCCGCGAGCCGGCCTCAATTTGATCTTGGCGGCGAAAGCGCGCGCCATGCTCCATGGCCAAACCTATGTGAGTTGTGAAGATGTGGCGGCGGTTGCCCTGCCCATCTTCCGTCATCGCATCATCCCAAATTTCGCCGCGCAGAGCGAATCAGTGACCAGCGACGACATCACGCGCAAAATCCTGGAAACGGTGCCCAAGGACGAAAAGCTGAAGTAACGTGGATAAGCAACACATCGACGCCCTACTTGATCCGGCGGCCATTTCCAAGGCCGAAGCGCTGGGCCTGAATGCCCGCTCAATTGTGGAAGGCTACATGGCCGGTGAACACAAGTCGCCCTATCGCGGCTTTGCGATCGAGTTTGCCCAGCACCGGGAATATTCCCATGGCGACGACACCCGCCACCTCGATTGGAAGGTGCTCGGCCGCACAGACCGCTATTACATCAAGCAATATGAGCAGGAAACAAACTATGTTGCCCACGTCCTGCTCGACGGTAGCGAGTCCATGCAATACGGCTCTGGCAAGCTGACCAAGTTGCAATACGGCAAGATGATGGCTGCCTGCCTGTCTTACCTGATTTTGAATCAGCGGGATGCCGTTTCCCTGGCTCTCTTTGACAATGCGGTTCGAGATTACACGCCTCGGAGTGACAGCAAAGCGACCATTCATAAATTGATGGGCAAGCTGGCTGCCTTCGAAGGCAAGGAGCAAACCAACATCGCCGCCGTCCTCCATGAAATGGCGCTGCAAATTCGGCGCAAAGGAATCGTGATTGTGATCAGCGATTTCTTCGATGATGAAGCCAAGGTTTTGGAAGGCCTCCAGCATCTGCGATTTGGCGGCAACGAAGTCATTGTTTTTCACATCATGGATCCTTACGAACTGGAATTTCCTTTCACCGGCCTGGTCGAGTTCGAGGGTCTGGAGAACATGGACAAAATCCAGACTCGGCCCAGCGAAATCCGGAAAAGCTATCTCCGCGAAGTCGAAGCTTTTCGGACCCGGATTCGCAACGGCTGCGAACGCAACCATTGCCATTATCTTTTGATCAACACCGCCCAGCCTCTCCATGAAATGCTGAGCGGTTACCTCGCTTTCCGGTTGCGGACGACTTCGAAATAGCCGCAATGTCTTTCCTCAATCCCATCATGCTGTTCGGCCTTGCGGCAGTGTCCGTGCCGATCATCATCCATCTGTTGAACCGCCGCCGGTTCCAGAAGGTGGTTTGGGCGGCGATGAAGTTCCTCAAGATCAGCGTGGAGCAAAACCAACGTCGCATGCGGATTGAGGACATGATTCTGCTCGCATTACGTTGCCTCCTCCTGGCCTTGCTCGCGCTCGCCCTGGCCCGTCCTGCCATCCTGTCCAATAAAGCAGATGTTTTTGGCCAATCCAAAGTTACTGGGGTTGTTATTCTGGACAACTCCTACAGCATGGGAGTGACGGACGGCACGCTCACCCGCTTCGATAAAGCACGCAAAGCCGCCGAGCAAGTGCTTGATTCCATGCCCATTGGTTCAGCAACGGCAGTGTTCCTCGCGTCAGACATCGCACAGGGTGTGATTCCAGAACCGACGTTCGATATGAACCTGGCTCGTAAAACCCTGCGCGAAGCCCCGCTCTCGGATCGCGGCACGGATCTATATCCCGCCATCGAAAAGGCCGTCGATACCTTGAAGGACCGCCTGGTGGTGCGGAAGGAAATTTACCTGATCACCGATGGGCAGGCTAACGGCTGGAAGGAACTGCCTGGCGTTCAGAAAATCCTAGAGCGCTACAAAAGCCAGGTCAAAGTCCATGTGATCATGGTAGGCGAACACGAGGAGCATAACCTCGGCGTGAGTGACCTCCGGCTGGCCAGCGGACTTTCTCCCGTGAATCAACCGCTCCGCTTCGAAGTCCGCGTGTCCAACTTCGGCAAGGAAGAATCCCGCGATATCCGGGTCGGAATTACGGTGGACAACGAACCCGCCGGTGACGAGTTTACCATCGCTTCCCTGCCCGCTGGCGCCAGCAGGAGCATTTCTCTCTTTACCAAGCTCCGCACGGAAGGCTTTCACGCGGTTACCGCACGCATTCCCGAGGACCGGCTGCACGCTGACGATCAAAGAACGATCGTCGTGCGGGCCATCAAAGAAGTGAAAGTCCTGCTGGTGGATGGCGAGCCCTCCGATGAGCCACGAGCTGGTGAGACCTATTACCTACGCAATGCCTTAATCCCGGTCTCCCCCGATATGGCGCCGGATTACTTTATCAAAGCTGCCACCATTACCGCCCCGGAGCTTACCCAAGCCCGGCTGGACGATTACGACGCGGTCATTCTCGCTAATGTGGCTGATTGTTCGGAGGCCACGCTTAAATCGTTTGAACAATATCTGCGCCGTGGCGGTGGACTGATGATTTTCCCCGGCAACAAGGTAAACGTCACTTTTTACAACGAGCAGCTCTTTAACCATTATAAGTTTCTGCCGGCCTCCCTTGGCACTTCCCGAGGAGATGCTGATCAGGAGGATAAGTTCTTCACCCTCCAGGAAAAGGATTACCAGCATCCGGTGGTCGCGATTTGGAACGACCCCGCCTCGGGCACGCTCGGTTCAGCTCACTTTTTCCGGGCCTTTACATTGCAACCACCCCCCATTTCAAAGCAAACCAACGAAAAAAAGAAAGCCGAGGAAGCCGGCGAACCGGAGATCATCCTCAAATATGCCGATGGCACCCCGGCCATGGCGGAGCGCACCTGGGGGCTGGGCAAGGTAGTTCTTTTCAGCAGCACCGCGGATACAGCCTGGAACGATTTGCCCGTGCGCCTGGCCTTCGTGCCGCTTATGCATCGGGCTCTGGGCTCCATCGTGGCCCGCCAGGATGAGGGATTGAACATCAAGGTCGGCGAGGTTTTTATCCGGCGGGCCAGCACCGAGGCCCTGGATAAGGACGTCACCTTTTTCAAGCCCCGCCAGGCCGGCACTCTTCACGACCTTCGCCACGTGGATATGCAAAACGGCTGGCCGACTATCTCCTATGATCGAACGGACTTTGCCGGCGTTTACGAAGCCAACGTGACGGAACCCGCTTTGGCCATCAAATTCGCCGCCCAGCCGGATGCAAGCGAATCCAGCCTCGACGAACTGTCTGCCTCTCAGTTGGCCACTCTCAAGACGGTTGCAAATGTGACGCCATGGTCGTCCAACCTTTCATTGCGCGGCATGGTGGAAAAGGACCGTACCGGGCTCGAATTCTGGCTGCCCATCGCAGTAGTTGCCTTGCTGATAGCGCTACTTGAAACATTCCTAGGCCAATGGTTTAGCCGATCCAAATGACCGAACTGCTTCTCAAACTTTTAGGTGCGAACGTGGAGAACGGCGTGGATATCGCCAGGGCGTCCCTCGCCTTCCGCGGCGGCTTCAGCCCGGGCGGCTACGTTTTCCTTGTCCTGGCCTTCGCGGTGGCGGTTTATTTCATGTACCGGATGAGCCCGGCCTACTTATCTCCACTTCGCAAATATACCCTTGCCGCGCTGCGGACCATCTTTCTCGCGCTCATTTTGATGCTCCTCCTTCGGCCGGTATTGGCTTTCACCGTGGAAGGAAGTGTGCGCCGGCTGCTGGTCATGCTCATGGATACAAGCTCCTCGATGCAGATAAAGGATCCTCGGATCGATTCCGCGGATCAAAAGCGGTCGGCCATTGCCAAGGGTTTCCTCGATCCCGGCAAAGGGATAAACCAGAACCTGGACTCGGGCAAAATCAAAGAAGTGGATCAGGTCGCTCGCATTGACCTGGTCAAAGCCGCGTTTAAAAACGAAAAGCTAAACCTTTTGCCGAATCTCGATCGTGAATTTGAAGTGGACGCTTTCGCTTTCTCTCAAGGGCTCGCGCCGATTGGCGGCCGCAAAGAAGAAGGGACAAATGGCCCGACCAGGAAGAAAGATCAAAAGGTCACCGTGGACCAGTTTCCCTGGGTTGACAACCTGAGCGCCACTAACCCTTCCACTGCCATTGGCGATGCCATTCGGGAAATCATGAATCGAAAACGCGGCCAACCTCTTGCGGGCATTGTGCTCGTGACTGATGGAGCCAATAACCACGGCAGCCAGCCTCGAGAGGTCGCCGGGCTCATGCGGCAGGAAGGATTGCCCCTTTACGTTTATGGGGTCGGCATTACCCGCCCGCGGGATATTATCATGGGGAGCGTCTTCGCACCCGAGGTCAGTTTCGTGAAAGATGAAGTAACCGTGACCGTACGAGTGCGCTCTCAGGGCCTGAACAATGAAAATGCCGACCTGGTCCTGAACATGGGCGGACAAAAAGTTGCGGAAAAGAACATTACCTTTACCGGGGACGGCGAGCAGGCCGTAACGCTCCATTTTATCCCGCCCAATCCAGGTGAATTTGATCTGCAAGCTTCCATCGAGCCCCGCCCGGATGAAACGGTTAAGGACAACAACTATTCCATGCCCCAGCGGCTGAAAGTCATCGACGCCAAAATAAAGGTGCTCCTGGTCGAGCAATCACCCCGTTGGGAATTTCGCTACCTTCAGGCCATGCTTCTGCGCGATCGCCGCGTCGATCTGCAGTGCCTGCTCATGGAAGGCGATATTGCGATTACACGCGGAGAAAAGAGCCCTTATATTCACCAGTTCCCCTCGCGCAAAGAAGACCTCTTTAAATACGACCTCATCATCTTCGGTGACGTCGATCCAAAAACCGTCTCGGTGGGACAGTTGGAAAATCTAAACGAGTTCGTTTCCCGTTTCGGCGGTGCCCTCGTGATGGTCGCAGGCAAGAAATTCTCCCCGGCCGCTTACCGACGGACCGTTATGGAAAAAATGCTTCCGGTCGAGTTTGAGGGCGGCGGCTTGGAATCGAGCAGCGACTTTGTCGCAGATAAGCCAGTGCACCTGGAATTGACGGCTGCCGGCCGGAACAGCCCCATGCTCCGTCTCTCGGACAAGGAAGAAGAAAGCGCCGCCCTGTGGAAGGATTTACCGCCGGTTTATTGGGTCGCAAAGGTTTCCCGTCCTAAACCCGCCGCTGAAGTCTTGCTGGTAGATAAGGATCCAGCCCGTGAATCCCGCTTTGGCAAAATGCCCGTCATCGCCGTCCAGAAGTATGGACTTGGCCAAGTGATGTTCGTCGGCACCGATAACACATGGCGCTGGCGCAAAAACGCTGGCGACCTTTATTACACCACCTTGTGGGGCCAGATTGCACAGCGGGTCTCCTTGCAGCATCTGCTCGGTGTTTCCAAGAAAACGCAGCTCAGCACGGACCGCCAGAATTACCTCACTGGTGATCGTATTTCTATCTATGCGCGCCTTTACGCGGACGGGTTCGAGCCCATCCAGGAGCCGACCGTAAAAGGCCTTTTCGGCCTCCAAAATGGTCAGGGGGCTAAATCGGAAGTGACTCTCCGCCCCATCCCCGAGCAAACGGGCCTGTATCGCGCGGAGTTCATTGCACCCTCCCCGGGGGCTTATCAGTTTTTTGTCGAAAGAGACTTGAACGTTCCGCTTGAGTTCAACGTCGCTGAACCCAAGTTCGAGCTAGGCGAGACGGCTATGAACGAAGGCCTGCTTCGTGAAATGACTCAATTGACTGGCGGGGCTTTCTTCCGCGAAGAGGATTTGCGCAAGCTTCCCGAAACCATTCACAATAAAACCGAACGCGTGCGCTCACCCCTTGAAGTAGAGCTTTGGGCTTCACCGCTTTTTTACATTCTCATGCTCCTGGTTGTGAGCTCCGAATGGGTTCTCCGCAAATTGTCGCATCTTAAATAACC
>JAQGOV010000443.1 GCA_028293425.1 Verrucomicrobiales bacterium | reverse complement strand
ACTTAGAATTTTTTTGATTTTGGCGATTCTGGCCGGGATTGGCGTGATTGCGGTCAGCCAGTTGAAGATTAAGCCTCATATCCAAAGCATCGTCGACGAGCGTGAACTCAACAAGACGAACTGGCATAAGGAGGAAAACACTCGCAAGCAGAAGGAAAAGGAACTGGCTGCCACCAAGACGACTCTGGAGTCGACAAAGAAGAATTTGGACGAAACCACAACCCAGCTCACCAGCACCAAAGGGCAGTTGGACGCTGAGCAGAAGCGGGCGAACGATTTGCAGAGTAATCTCGCAAAGTCGCGGGACGAATTGAAGGGGGCCCGGCAGGATTTGGAAGCCTGGCGTTTGTTGGGTATTCCGGTGGAACAGGTCAGGGTGGTAATCGTCTCTGAAAAGAAGCTGCACGTTGCAAATGATGCTTTGGAGGAGGAAAAGAAAGTAATTAAACACCAATTAGATGTGACGGAAGCGAAGTTAAAGACATTTTTATTGGACGAAGACCCAGATCTCCCTACCGGGCTCAAGGGCACAGTTCTGGTAGTCGATCCTAAATGGAACTTTGTTGTCCTCAACATTGGCGAAAAGCAAGGCGTCGTCCCTCGTGGTGTTTTACTTGTCAGCCGCAACAGCAAGTTGATTGGCAAAGTTCGCGTCCAGAGCACCCAGGGAGACCGTTCGATCGCGAACGTTATGCCCGGATGGAAGCTTGGCGAGATTATGGAAGGCGATGAGGTTCTTTACGCCAAGTATTGATTCCTGATTCACGTTCCAATATTTATGAAAAAAGCGTTGAACCTGCTTCTGCTCGGTGTGTTGCTGGCAACCGCTGGCCTGCTGATGGGATGCAAGACGACTGCCGAGTCTCAGAACCTTTCTGAACGGCCCTGGAATGCTCCCGCTCCCGGATTTGGCACAGGGTTGCCGATGGATATAAATCGAGGCCGATAAGCAGTTTCCATATCCTTTTGAAAAGGCTCCGAAAGGAGCCTCTTTCGTTTAACCCTGGGCTTTCGCTGGAACCCTGAGCCTTGCTTGAGTCGCGGCCGTGACAGCGACAGAGGAGCCTACTTCGCGTATTCCACACATCGGGTTTCGCGCACGACTGTAATGCGGATTTGCCCGGGGTATTGAAGTTCATCTTCAATTTTGCGTGAGATGCTTTTTGCCAGAGCGAAGGCTTGTTCGTCGGTGATCTTTTCAGGCTGGACCATCACTCTCAATTCGCGGCCTGCCTGCACGGCATAGCATTTTTCCACACCGGGGAAAGCAAGGCCGAGCCGTTCCAAGTCCTCCACTCGCTTGATGTAGGTAGTCATCGTTTCAGAGCGTGCTCCCGGACGGGAAGCGCTCATGGCATCAGCGGCGCTCACCAGAATTCCGAGCGGGCCATGGTGCGGAACTTCATCGTGGTGCGATGCCACGGCATTGACTACGTCCTCCGATTCTCCGGGCCTGCGCAATAAATCCGCCCCGACCAATGCGTGAGCCCCTTCGACTTCATGGCTGACTGCTTTGCCGATGTCATGGAGCAAGCCCCCCCGTTTGGCTGCCGTGACGTCCAGCCCCAATTCGGCGGCCATCAGGCCCGTCAGGTGAGAAACTTCGACCGAGTGGTCGAGGATATTTTGAGAAAAGCTGTGACGATAGCGAAGCCTTCCGAGCAGTTTCACGATTTCCGGCTGCATCGGAGGCAGGCCAGTCCGTTGCACCGCGTCTTCGCCTGCTCGCATGATGGTTTCATCCATTTCCTGCGAGACTTTGGATACTACCTCCTCGATGCGGGTAGGATGGATGCGGCCATCCAAAATCAGGCGCTGCATGGATTCACGGGCCACCTCGCGGCGCACGGGATCAAAGCCTGAAAGCACGACCGCATTAGGAGTGTCATCGATCAGCACCGTGACGCCCGTGGCGGCTTCGAAAGCGCGGATATTGCGGCCTTCACGACCGATGATGCGCCCCTTTAATTCCTCATCCGGGAGCGCGAGCGTGGCGCTGGTGCTTTCAAAGGTGTGTTCGCCCGCATAGCGCTGGATAGCCATGCTGATGATGCGGCGCGCTTTTTCCTCAGCTCGTGTTTTCGCCTCTTCCAGAATCCGTCGAGTGAGTAGGCTGGCGTCTTGCAAGGCCTCCGTTTCGATTTCTTTTAGGAGCTGGGTTTTGGCTTCTTCCTCGGTCAGTTTGGCAAGGGATTGAAGCATCTTCCGTTGCTGTTGGAAAAGGTCGTTCAATTCCTGGCGAACCTGTTCCACATCCACGGTGCGTTTGCGCAGCAATTCCTCCTTTTCGCGAATTCCCTTTTCCTCCTGAACCATGCTTTCCAACTGCCGGTTGATCAACGTTTCGCGCTCGACCAGGCGTTTTTCCGCTTCAGTCAGGCGGGTGCGCCGTTCGATGAAAGATTGTTCTGTTTGCTCGCGCAGCTTGAGCGCCTCCTCGTTGGAGTGCAGCCGACCTTCGCGGGCAATGGTTTCGGCCTGACGCCGGGCACTTTCCAGGATGGACTGCTCCTTGATCGCAAGGGCGGCACGCAGGTTCCGATCCTTCAAATGCAAAATCCAGTAAGCGGCGGCAGAGCCTCCGGCGAAGCAAGTAATTCCGATAACGGACGGATAATCAAAAAGACTCATTTTAAACCCGTTGGGACTCCACTTGCAGCCACAGCGTCGGTGTCACAATGCAATTCACAAAAACATCATGCGATTCCGTGGGAATGGAAGCTGTTATCTGCCAATCGAAAGCTACTCCACACTTTATCCCCAAAGCTTTGGCTAACAGCCGGTCATAATATCCTTTCCCTCGCCCTAACCGTTGACCCTCAGGGCCAAAGCCTATCCCAGGCACCAGCACGAAGTCCAGTAGCTTTACATCAAGAATCGGACATGCATCGGAAGGCTCCATAATTCCAAACTGCCCACACTCAAGATCCTGCGTCAAATCCCGAACTTGGCGGACGTGGTAAGGGTCCTCACCACCCGTATAGCGGGGCAAAGCAATGGTCTTCCCACTTTTGCAGGCCTGAGCTGCCAAAGGCCAAATGTCAGGCTCTCCAGCGATAGGCATGTAAAAAAGAATTGTTTTGGCATTTCTCCAGACCTCCTGTGCGGCCAACCCTATGCAAATAGCTTGTGAACAGATGTTTTGTTCTTCCGCGGAATGTTTCGCGGTTTCTTCCCGCAACGTTAGGCGAAGATCCTTTTTAGTGATCATTTAGCACCTTTCCTGGCTTCGGCGGTGGCGGCCCTCCATTTCTCGAGCCGTTCCTTTATTTTCTTTTCTACGCCTTGGTCAGTCGGTTCGTAATAGCGCTTTTCCGCCCCAAGATAATCCTGCGCCACGAAATGGTCGGGATGATCGTGGGCGTATTGGTAACCGGTACCGTGACCGAGCCTCTCGGCGCTCTTGTAGTGGGCGTCCCGCAAATGGGCAGGAACAGCGAGCGTAGGATTTTTGCGCACGTCTTCCAGGGCCTTGTCAATCGCGACAATAGACGTATTACTCTTATGGGCAGTGGCAATATAGATGGTCGCTTCTGCCATCGGGATCCGGGCTTCCGGCCCGCCCACGAACTCGGAGGCCTGGTGAGCGGCGTTGGCCAGCACCAATGCCATCGGATCCGCCAAGCCCACATCTTCGGCAGCGCAAATCATGATCCGGCGGGTGATGAACCGTGGATCTTCACCCGCTTCGATCATTTTAGCCAGCCAGTAGAGAGCAGCATCCGGATCGCTTCCCCGCATGGATTTGATAAAGGCCGAAATCGTGTCGTAGTGCGCATCCCCATCGCCGTCATAGACAATGGCCTTCCGCTGAATGCTCTGCTCGGCGACATTGAGGGTGATAGGAATAAAGCCGTCCGGGGCAGGGGAGGTGGTGAGGGCTGCAATTTCCAGCGCATTCAGGGCTTTACGGGCGTCACCGTCAGCCACGCGGCTCAGATGGTGGAGCGCCTCAGGTTCAGCGCGGATACGCATATGGCCGAGGCCGCGTTCCTCGTTCTTTAAGGCGCGGTTGAGCAGGTCGAACAGGTCCTCCTCGTTCAGGGGTTTTAGCTCGAAAATTTGAGACCGCGAAACCAGCGGCGCGTTGACAAAGAAAAAAGGATTGTGAGTTGTTGCCCCGATTAAGCGAATGGTTCCGCTCTCGACATCAGGCAGCAGCACATCCTGCTGGGCCTTGTTGAAGCGATGAATCTCGTCAATAAACAGCAAGGTGGATCGGCCGGTATTGGCCAGGCGATTGACGGCCGAGGATAGCACGCGCCGCATGTCCGCGACGTTGGATTCCACGCCGCTGAGTCGCTCAAACTTGCTTCGGGTGCGAGCGGCTATGATTTGAGCAAGGGAGGTTTTACCAGTGCCAGGAGGACCGTAAAAGATAAGGGACTGGATGCGATCCGACTCGATGGCGCGGCGCAAGAGCAGACCGGGCGCAAGAATATGTTGCTGACCGACATAGTCATCGAGGGTGCTCGGCCGCATTCGGGCCGCGAGCGGGCGGATCGCATGGCCAAGCTGGGTTTCCGAGGAAGAGCCTGCGTCAGCCGGATCTACCGGCTCTTTTTCAGCGGGGAACAAGCTTTCCTGTGCCATGTGATAAAACTAACTGGAATTGGCAGGGTCGCCAATATCGGTCAAAAAAAGAAAACCCCACCGTAATGCCGTGTATAACAGTTCCTTTGAACTTGATGAAACAAGTGGAACCTGCCCAACAGTTTTGGACTTCCAATAAAGGCCTGTCGGCCGCTATCGGGGTTTTGGTTCCGTTATTATATGCTTACGGTCCAAGGACTTTGTTTCTAATCACGAACATGGCAGGGTTTAAATCTGCAAAAGTCTTTTTACATCAAAGAACTGCGGCTGCTTGAGGCCGCCACTGGAAGTATTATCGGGCTTCCCGAGCCCGCGCTCAAGTGGAATAAACAACCCAAGGTTAAAAACGTTGCTGCTACAGGAAATCTTATCGTGTGCCGAAGATAGTTTTGACAAATGCGCCCGGTCTTGGTATACAGTCGATCGTTCCATTCGCTTTTGCATCGACTTGTGTCTGTATTCTTGACTTTGAAAGACTTTGATTCGCGTTCATCCGTCGTTTAATCCGCAGTTTTGAGCGCCTTCTCCTGGCGCCTCACCGCACGAGCCCGACTGTCGGCGTGAAAATGTAAGGCGCTGGTTTTGAGCAGTAGACGTTTTATGTGTCGTTATATGAGCAGTCCCCCTGTCAGATCATGTCACATTGCGGCTTCACGTATGGTCCGTGGCCTGCGCCATTTAGTTACGGCAGGATCCTTTTGCCTCTTTTTTTTCCTGCTGACTGCATTTGGTGTCGGACTTTCCAGCCGCGTCAATGCCGCCCCCCCCGGCAACGACCAGTGTTTTAGCAGTGAAACCATCCCTGGGGCTGGGCCTTTCCCTTATCTCTCCGCAGTGACTGATGTGAAGGATGCGACGACGGCAGGAGACCCGACCGTTCCCGATCCACTTTATCAATCCGGGGCAGAGCCGTCGCGCAGTATCTGGTACGCCTTTACACCTTCGGTGACTGCTTTTTACACTCTCTCGACCTGCCGTGACGCGCCAACAGATACCACGCTGATCGACAACTTCATGGTCATTTACACCTCTGCAGCCGGGTGTGCAGGGCCATTTGTGCAATTGGCAGACTCCGCGACAACGCGCGGTTATGCTGACGAGGCGTGCGGCCCCGGATTTCATCAGGCAGCGATTACGACCATGCTCCAAGCGGGAGTTACCTATTATGTTGTCGTCTGGCAATTCGATGCCACAGTCCCGCCGGCCGGCAATACATGGGTGCAATTGCGGGTGAATAAAGTAGTGCCACCGGCGAACAATACGTGTGACCATGCCATCGGGCTCTCGGTAAATATCCCTTTGTCCGGCCCGGCCGCCAGCTCAATCGGAGCTCAAAACTCTTACCAACTCCCAACCAACAGCTCCTTCTTCTTCAAAGGCATTGGGCAAATTCCTTCCATCGCGGCTGGACCCGAGGTGGTTTACACTTTTACTGCGCCAGAAACGGCCAACTATAATTTCACGGTGCGCGATTTTTCCGAGGGCAGCAATCTGGTGGTTTATGTTGCTTCTTCCTGCCCTGGCTCAGGCACTCTGCCATTGTTGGTGACGAACGTTCTCGGGGCCTCGCATCGCAATAATTACAGCAGCTCGGAAGAAATTTATAATTTGCCGCTGACCAATGGGCAGCAGGTTTACGTTTTCGTGGATGAGAATGTGACCAGCCTCGGGAGCGGTTTTACCATTGAGGTAAACAAGTGTTTCCTGGAAACAGAGCCAAACAACACCCCAGAAACCGCAAGCGTGCTCTTCGGAGGCATGACAGGCTCCATTTCCAACATCCTGGCCAGTGACGTGGATTTCTTTGCGCTGGGCAACTGGCCCGCTGGTTCGCGTGTTTTTGCCATGCTGGACGCGAGCGCGGCAAAAACCACTGATTTCGATTTACGAATCACAACCACGAACCTGTCCCTCCAATACGACAACGAAGGGAATGATATTCTGTTCGGAGACAGAGCCCCCAACATTGCCGGGACTCCGCTTCCGGAGGGGCCCGCATTCATCAGGGTGAATTACCAAGGACTCTCGGTGGAACCTTACACCCTTTACGCGGTGGTCCAGCCCCCGATGGCTTCTGCCACGGTGGAGACTGAGCCGAATAATACTTTAGCCCAGGCGAACAGCTCTCCTATCAACTATTTCTCGGGCTCTCTTCCAGGCCCGGCCCCTTCCACGGATATCGATGTTTTTACGGTGAATGCCTCCGAAGGCGACCTCATCTTCGCGAGTCTTGATGGTGACCCGCTCCGTAATAAGACGCCAATCGATGCTCAACTGGAGCTGCTGGATTCACAGGGCAATGTACTTATAAGCATCGACAATCTGGCACCCACAAGCACGCCAATGTCCTCCACCAACCCAGCTACCTCCCTTTCCTCAATTACTCCTTACTCCCCCTCGGAAGCTTTGGTTTATCGCGTCAGGTCTGAAGGCGTGTACTATGTGCGAGTTAGCATCAGCCCTCATGCGCCGGTGAGCGCGGCCGCAGGAGATTATTTGCTCTCCATCTCGAAGAATTGTTTCGCCGGGGATCGGAATGCGAGTCTCCCTCCAATTATTCAAAATGTGACGGCTGCGGCGGTCAATGAAAATCAAAGCGCGACCCTTTCGGTCACGTTTACCGACCCGGACATGTCGGAGGCGCACACCGTTGTGATTGATTGGGGCGATGGCCAAATTGACACCAGCACCAACCTTTCCGCTGGAATTACAAATTATTCCGCGACTCATTTTTATCCGGACAACCCGAATACCCCATCCGGAAATTATACTGCCAACATCACGGTGCTGGACCAATACCGGACCAGCGCGAGCACAAGCGCTCCGATAAAGGTTTTGAATGTTCCTCCTGCCAATTTGGGGCTTTCATTGAATGCAACTGCCATCAATGAAGGGGGCAGTGTTACTCTTTCCGGTTCCTTTACCGACCCGGGCACTCTGGATAATCATACTGTGAGTATCGCATGGGGTGACGGGTCTCCGAATTTCACCGCGAACATGGCCGCAGGGCAGTTTTCCTTCGAAGCGACTCATGCCTTCGTGAATAATAAAGCTGGCGGTTTTTCCATTGTGGCAACAGTGGTTGATAAGGACGGGGGTTTGGGCTCCGCGTCCACGAATCTGACGGTGAACAACGTTTTACCTGCTCTGAGCAACGTGGTCATTACATCTCCGATCATTGTTGGAAGCACTGCCACATTGAGCGGCGCCATGAGTGACGCTGGGACGCAGGACACTTTCGTTCTGACCGTAAACTGGGGAGATGGTGCTCCTAACACGGTGGCGAGCTATCCCGCGGGAACTACATCATTTAACCTCACCCATATTTATTCCACGGCAGGAACGAACCGTGCGGTCGGTCTTTCTTTGACTGACAGCGACGCGGGGACCGTCACAGGGACCGCCACTATCACGGTGCAGCAGCCAGCCAAGCCCCGGTTCCAGTTGATTACTAAATTGCCGAATGGCCATGTGCAAGTTCTCCTGCAGGGAGCCACACCCAGTGTTGCTTACACCATCCAGACCTCCTCCGCCTTTTGGCAAAATGGTTGGTCCACGCTTGCCACTCGCACCGCGGACGGCAGCGGGAACATTGTCTATGAAGACACTACCAACCCGTTGCAGCCGAACCGCATATATCGAGCAGTCTGGCCGTAGCACCGAACTGCTCGGTTTGCCTTACCACCATCGGAGCCGAAAAACCTGTCAGCATCAGAAGGGATCATACGTGAACCCCTGACACCGCCACCTGCCGGCACCCCATGAGTTTGATCTTTACACACTGATGCAAAAGGAGTTGGAATGAATCGATCCCGCGAAGCTTGCGTCTAACTTGGTTCAGAAGCTGACATGCTCTACTTTGGTGGTGTGGGTGGCTTGATTTTAGCTCGTTAAGGCAAACAGGTTAGGGTTGTCCTGGCCTGCACGGAAACAAACAGGAACATCGTTATGTTGACGATTTATGGTCCGAAATCCCGGTTCTGCGATGGCGTTTCCCGCAGAAACTTCCTCAAGATTGGCGCGCTTGGCCTCGGTGGCCTGGCTTTGCCGCAACTTCTTCAAGCCGAGGCTAAATCCGGTGTCCGACGCTCGCACAAATCCGTTATCATGATTTTTCTGCCGGGTGGGCCTTCCCATCAGGATATGTTTGATTTGAAGGTGGACGCCCCGTCCGAGATTCGTGGCGAGTTCAAGCCCATCCGGACCAATGTTTCGGGCATCCAGATTTGCGAACATCTTCCTCGCCTTGCCAAGCACATGGAGAAGTGTGCGATCATTCGTTCCATGGTTGGCGCTACCGGGGACCATTACGCTTTTCAATGCATGACTGGCCGGCCGCATCAAAATCAGCCGGCTGGCGGCTGGCCCTGCATCGGGTCGGTGCTCTCGAAATTAGAAGGCCCTGTTAATAAATATGTGCCCCCCTTCGTTGGTCTTGCTCCCAAGATGGGTCATATGCCCTGGGCTGACGCGGGAACACCGGGCTTCCTTGGGATAGGACACGCGCCATTCAAGCCGTCTGGGGCTGGCAAGGATGACATGGTTTTAAATGGGGTTACCCTTGATCGCCTCGCTGACCGCAAAGCGCTTTTGTCGAGCTTCGATGGCTACCGGCGTGACGTGGACGCATCCGGTTTGATGTCAGGTCTGGATGCCTTCAATGAACAGGCTTTCGGGATCATGACTTCCAGCAAGCTGATGGAAGCGCTGGACATCGAAAAAGAAGATCGGAAGGTCCGGGAAAGCTACGGTAAAGGTGATCCGAAAAACCGCGACGACGGCGGGCCGAAACTCATGGAGCAATTCCTGATGGCGCGCCGGTTGGTCGAGGCTGGCGCACGCTGTGTTACGCTGGCGTTTAGCCGCTGGGATCATCACGGCGATAATTTCGGAGCGCTGAGACAGGATTTGCCTTTGCTGGACCAGGGATTGAGCGCCCTTTTGCAGGACCTCTATCAGCGCGGTTTGGACAAAGACGTTTCTGTTGTGGTGTGGGGCGAATTTGGTCGGACGCCAACTATCAACAAGGATGGCGGGCGAGACCATTGGCCACGCGTCAGTTGCGCGCTCCTGGCTGGAGGCGGGATGAAAACGGGCCATGTCATTGGCGCTACCGATCGTCTCGGCGGTGAAGCGGTTGAGCGCCCAGTTCAGTTCGGGGAAGTCTTTGCGACGCTTTATCATAATCTTGGGATTGATGTTGCAAAGGTCACCGTTCCAGATTTTTCCGGCCGCCCTCAATACCTCGTCGACAACGGCATTCAACCGATGCGTGAACTGGTGAACGCCTGATGATAAAGCCAGCCACAAACGAGCGCGGAAGGTTCGGGGCAGGCTGGCTGAAGCTTTTCGCCTTTATCCCGGGCGCTGCCCGGCTGTCCATTGCCTGGAGCACTGCCGCTTTTTCCCTGCTCTGCCTCTCAAGTGTTACCGCCGAAGAGGTGCCGATGCCGGCAGTTGAGCGGATTGTTTCCCTTCAAGTTCAGGTTGAAAGCGAATCGATCACAAACCAGAAGTTGCACCTGCGTGGGTCCGACGGTCGCCAACAGCTTTTGGTGTCTGCTCGGCATGAATCCGGGATTCTCAGCGATATAACCCGCACGGTCACTTTCGAAGTATCCCCCGCCTCGCTCGCCACGGTGGACAAAACAGGGATTATCAGTCCACTTGCAGATGGCAAGGGCACTTTGGGAGTGAAAACCAAGGATGGTCTCAGCACCTCCATTCCCCTAATCGTCGAAAATGCCGAGACCCCGAACCCTATTAATTTTGCCAACCAAATTGTTCCTATCTTCACCAAAAACGGTTGCAATGGGGGCGGTTGTCATGGCAAATCCAGCGGTCAAAATGGTTTCAAACTTTCATTGCTGGGGTTTGAACCCGGAGAGGATTTTGAGCATTTGGTAAAGGAAGCTCGAGGCCGCCGACTCTTCCCAGCCTCCCCCGAGCGCAGCCTCCTGCTGGTTAAAGGCGCTGCGATTGTTCCCCATGGGGGCGGCAAACGGCTGGACCCGAACACGGACGATTATCGACTGCTGGTGCGCTGGATTGCTCAAGGCATGCCTTACGGCAAGACTAATGATCCCTCAGTTGCCCGGATCGAAGTGCTTCCCAAGGAACGCACCATGCGACGGAACGCTGACCAACAATTGTTGGTTCTGGCACACTACACGGATGGGTCCGTGAAAGATGTCACCCGCAGTGCGCTGTTCGAAGCGAATGACAAGGAATTAGCCAAGACATACGAGAATGGCCGAGTGGAAGTGTTTGACCGGCCAGGGGACGTGGCCGTAATGGTGCGCTACCAAACTTTTGCCTCGGTATTTCGCGCCACCATTCCTCTCGGTGCTCCCGTGGACAAAGTTCCGCCTTCGAGGAATTTTGTTGATGATTTGGTTTTCAAGAAGCTCAAGGCCGTGGGGATGCCCCCTTCTGACATTTGCGACGACGCCACGTTTTTGCGGCGGGTCACTCTTGATATCGCGGGTCGTCTTCCCACTCCGGAGGAAACGCGCGGTTTTCTGGAAAGCAAAGAAGCGGACAAACGTGATCAGCGCATAAACCAGTTGGTGGATAGCCCCGATTATGCGGACAACTTTGCCAATAAATGGAGTTCTCTGTTGCGCAATAAACGTCAGGAGGTTAACCAGAAACGAGGAACTTTTGCCTTTTATTCCTGGATTCGAGACAGCTTCGCCGAGAACAAGCCTTACAATCAATTCGTGAGTGAGATCATTGCGGCCTCGGGTGAGATTGGAGAAAACCCGCCTGTGGCCTGGTATCGGCAAGTCCGGGAAATGAACGTGCAGCTCGAAGACACAGCACAGCTCTTCCTGGGGCAGCGATTACAATGCGCGCAGTGTCATCATCATCCTTTCGAGAAGTGGAGCCAGAACGACTATTATAGCTTCGGGGCTTTCTTCTCCACCGTGGGCCGAAAACCGGGGGTTCAACCCGGAGAGGAAATCATTTACCACAAACGCGCCGCTGCCTCTGCAACCAACAAGAAAACCAAGCTGTCGGTGAAACCTGCCGGACTGGGAGCTCCTCCGGCCAGCCTGACTCCTGACGATGATCCCCGCCTGGCGCTCACCGAATGGTTAACCGCCAGGCAGAATCCATTCTTTGCCCGGTCGCTCGTGAACCGTTACTGGAAGCATTTCTTCAATCGAGGGCTCGTCGAGCCCGAGGATGATTTGCGCGACACCAATCCCGCGACCAATCCCGAACTGCTTGATGCTTTGGCGAGGCATTTTGTTGAGTCCGGATTCGACCTCAAGGATCTTGTCCGAACCATGACGCGGTCGCAGGTTTATCAACTGAGCGCTATCCCCAACCAATACAACAAGGTGGATAAACAACTCTACTCGCGCTTTTATCCCAAACGGCTCACCGCTGAAGTGCTTTATGACGCGATTAATACGGTCACAAAGTCCGATAGCAAATTTGAAGGATTGCCTGTGGGATATCGGGCGCTGCAACTCCCTGACAACAGTTTTAACGCGAGTTCTTATTTCCTGACCGTGTTCGGCAGGCCGGAATCCTCTTCCTCCTGCGAGTGCGAACGTTCTCAGGACGCGAGCCTGGCGCAAAGCCTCCACTTGCTGAACTCCAAGGACATTCAGGATAAAATTGCCAGCGACAAAGGCAGGGCTGCATTCCTTGCTTCAGATAGCAGCAATTCAGAAGAGTACAAACTCAAGGAACTCTATTCGTGGATTTATTCTCGTGAACCGGAGGCAAAGGAACTGGACGCGGCCAAACGAACCCTCCAGCGTAAACCCGTTTCGAAGGATGGCAAGCCGGACGAGGTGTTAACCAAACGTCAGGCGTATGAGGACATTCTTTGGGCACTGCTCAATACCAAAGAGTTTCTCTTCAACCATTAACCTTCCGGAATGGCAGTCGCGAAACGTAATCGAGTTGGTTGCCCAGAATTTTTACGACTACTCACGATGGATCCCCGCAGCTTTCTCAAACCCGGTTTACCTCCCTTTTGGAAGGCGATCGCAGCGCTCTTCCTCCTTCTGCCGAACGTCGCGCCGCTCCAGGCTCAATTACCGGTGTGCCGCCTCCAAACGGTTTTTCCGGCGGGCGGAAGAGCTGGGACCTCTGTCGAGGTGGCGTTGGCTGGGACGGATCTGGATGAAACGCGGCAACTCCTCGTTTCCAACACCAACCTGGCAGCCTCGCTGAAGCCAAACTCCAGTGGAGATAAATTCGTCATCGCGATTAGTTCCAACACTCCGCCGGGCCGGTATGAGGTTCGAGCAGTGGGACGATTTGGAGTTTCCAACCCCCGCATTTTCGCCGTGGATACCGTGCCCGAGATGGTGATACCTCCCACGAATACAACCGGAGCGGCCGCTGTCGAGGTGCCCCAGGCAAATTGGATCAATGGGTGGATCGAAGTGGGCACTTACGCCTACTTCCATTTCCAGGCCGAAAAGGGACAACGCCTTCTTATCGAGTGCCTGGACAGCCAAATCGATTCCCGGTTGGACGCCTCGCTTGTTTTGTATGATGAACACCAGCGCGAAGTGGCACGCAATCGGCGCGGTGGCCTTCTCGACTATTCCGCTCCAGGCAGCGGCATGTTCACTTTGCGCCTCAATGATTTCCTGTTCCGCGGCGGTTCGGAATACTTTTATCGCCTGTTGGCGAGCACACGCCCGCACCTTGATTTTGTTTTCCCTCCGTCAGCTCTGCCTGGAACCACCAATAAGCACGTGCTGTACGGACGTAATTTGCCCGGTGCCCAGCCTTCCCATTTTAAAACACCGGACGGAGGGAAGCTCGACGAGCTCCCGGTGGAGGTATCCATGCCTAAGGATATCACATCCGGTAGAGTTCCGAATGGATCCCTGGACGCGAACCTGGCCGATGCGGCTGTAGACTCCATCGAATACCAGGTGGCTTCCTCGAATGGCCTTTCCAATCCAGTCCTGATCAGCGCTGCAACGGCTCCCGTAATCATGGAGCAGCACTCGTCGAAGACCAATTGTCAGCTCTTAACGGTTCCTTGCGAAGTGGCAGGGCAATTCTACCCGGCGGACGATCGCGATTGGTATTCGTTCGAAGCCAAAAAAGGAGACGTTTACTGGATCGAAGCTTTTTCCCAGCGGCTCGGAGTGCCAAGCGATCCTTTTGTGCTCGTTCAACGAGTGACGAAGAACAGCAAAGGGGAAGAACAACTCACTGACGTCAAGGAACTCGGCGACTCCGAAGCAAACTTCGGTGGGGCGGAGTATAAGACCAGTTCGCTGGACCCGGCATGGAGGTTTGCAGTTTCAGAAACCGGCACTTATCGCATTCAGGTCCGAGATTTATTCAGCCGCTCCAAAACAGACCCTCGGCTGGTTTATCGTTTGTCCATCCGTACGGAAACTCCGGATTTCCGGCTCGTAGCCACGCCATTGGCGCAGGCACCCCCCAAGAAAGACAGCAAGGACGTGACACTTTGGTCGATGGTCTTGCGAAAGGGACAGATTTTGCCTTACCGCGTGTTGGTAGTTCGGCAGGACAATTTTAGCGGTGAAATCACCCTGAACACCGAAGGTCTGCCACCATTCATCACATGCCCGTCAGTCACGGTGCCAAGCGGCGCCAATTCAGCGTTGTTATTTTTCAATGCAACGACCAATTCCACGGATTGGGCGGGGTCCATCCGGATTATTGGACGGGCCAAGGTTGGGGAGAAGGATTTGGTCCGCGAGGCCCGTGGCGCAACCTTGAACTGGACTGTCGCGGATAACACCTTGGAGCCTGCTAAATCCCGGTTGACTCAAGGAATCGCGCTCTCGGTCTGCGCCAGCGAACCAACTCCCGTCCAGGTATTTGCCGGCGATGGCAAGGCGATTGAAGCTGCCACCAATTCGAAGGTTAAGATACCAGTTAAGATTCTGCGTTCTGCTGACTGGACTCCCGCGCTCAAGTTGAAGCCATCCGGTTCGGCCGCGTTAAGCGCTTTGAAGGAATTGGAAGTTGATGGCAAAACCTCCACTGCCAGTTTGGAACTCGATGTGGCCAAATTGAAGCTGGCTCCGGGAACCTACAGTTTTTACCTGCAATCCGAGGCCCAAGGGAAATATCAGAATAATGCCGAGGGAGCTAAACGGGCTGCGGCCGAAGCTAAAGATTGGGAAAAGAAGGCCGCTGACCTGGCTGTCGCGGCAAAGAAAGCGGCCGAAGCGCTGAAGGCAGCCGCCAAAACAGCACTGGACTCTGAGAGCGCCTCTAAAACCGCCCTGGAAAAGCTGGCATCCGCCAAATCGGCCGCCGAGCAGGACAATGCTCCTGAACCTGCCAAGGCAGCCCAGGCGGCTGCGGAGAAAGCAGCCACACGAGCGGGTGAAAAGGCCAAGGCTGCGCGGGAAACAAAAGCTGCGGCCGAGAAAATTTTGAAAGACGCCGAAGCTAAATCCAAGGATGCCGAGGCCAGGAAACAGGCGGCGGCCAATCGGGCCAAGGAGCTTGCTGATAAAGCTAAAGCAAAAGATGCGACTATTTACGTTTACTCAACACCGGTTCAGGTCAAAGTAGTTGCCAAAACCGGAAAGTGAACTCGTTCTTACGCTGTTTGAAAGCGTCTATGAAAATCCGAACCAACCAAAGCCCCCAAAGTCCCACGGAGCCGGTGCATGCTTTGAGTGGGAGATCTGAATCCCTCTCCGCGCTTTCAGCCATTCTCACGCTGGGTTTGCTCCTCGGAACAGTTTTCTCCGCATCGGCCGCCGAGACAGCACCCCGGCAGCGCGCGGCTATCCCGATTGCTGAGCTCAAGCGGACCGGCTCCGTCGACTTTGAAAAAGAGGTTTTGCCTCTCCTTCGCTCCAGTTGCCTCGCCTGCCATAACCAGACAACAACCAAGGGCGAACTTATTCTCGAAACGCCTCAAGCCATCTTAAAAGGCGGTGAATCCGGGCCTGCTGTTGTGCCCGGCAAAGGGTCCGAAAGCCTCTTGCTCCAGTTGGCTGCGCATCAAAAAAAACCTATGATGCCGCCAAAGGACAATAAGGCCGCCGCTCCGGATCTAACTTCTCGGGAACTCGCGCTTGTGAAGCTCTGGATTGATCAAGGCGCCAAGGGTGAGGTGCGTGGCCAATCTGCTCCCATCGCGTGGCAGTCGCTTCCGGACGGACTAAGTCCCATCTATGCCGTCGCTTTGACTGCTGATGGTCAATTTGCTGCCTGCGGAAGGGCCAACCAGATTTTTGTTTATCATGTTCCATCCGGCCAGTTGCTCACTCGGTTGACAGATCCGGGATTGCTTAAGTCCAATACGGTTTCAAAGCCCGGCATTGCGCACCGGGATCTGGTCCAGTCCTTGGCTTTCAATCCGTCGGGCGACCTGCTCGCTTCCGGTGGTTATCGGGAGGTGAAGCTTTGGCGGAGGCTGCGGAACGTGCATCAATCAGTTTTAACCACTACCAACGGAACCGTTCCTTTGGCTATCAGCCCGAATGGCAAGTGGTTGGTCGCAAGCGCTGGGTCAAATGGGCTTGAATTGATCGAGGTATTCAGCGGTCAAACCCGCGCTCTCACCAACAGCACTGAGAAAATTCCTGCGGCCCTGAAATTCTCTCCCGATAACCTGAGGCTGTGTGGCGTTGGCCCGGATAAGGCGATTCAGATTTGGGGTACGGTGAACGGGGCGTTGCTTTCGCAAACCAATGCGGCGACGAATCTCACAACCATCGCGTGGGCCGATTCCTCTCGAGTGGTCATAGCCGACGTGGATAAAAAATTACAATCGTGGCAAGTGCCCGGTGAAACAAACTCCTGGACGCTGGCTAAAGAATGGAAAGCCCACGAAAGTGAAGTAACCGCCTTGGAAGGCGTGGATGGAAAGCAGATTCTTTCAGCGGCAGCGGACGGCAACATTCGACTTTGGAGCATTGAGAAGGGGGAGAAGATTCGTGAGATGAGCCACGGCGGACGAGTCTTGGCTCTGGCGGTCCGTCCAGATGGCAAACGCCTGGCATCAGCGGGAACAAATGCTGCCAAATTATGGGACCTTGCGACTGGGAAGCCGGTGGCAGATCTGAAAGGCGACCGCTACCTGCAAGAGACCGTCGCCGGCGCGGACAGAATGCTGAGTGTGGTGGTGAGCGAAATTCCTTTTCGCAAAGGCCGCGTTGACGCTTCCGAAAAAGAGCTTAAAACCCAGGAAGATCGTTTGAAGAAAGCGGATGAAGCTTTTGCGGCAGCCGACAAAATATTTCAGGAGAAGCAAAAAACTTTGCAAACCGCGATGGCTTCCAAATCAGTCAGCGAAAAGGCGCTGGCCGATCTCAACGCTGAAATCAAACGGGTAACTGACGAATTCACGGCTGCGGACGTTGCCTCCAGGCAGGCTGCCACCGAAGCCAAAGCGGCCATGGCTCGCGCCACCGAGCTGAAAATTCAAGCCGAGCAATCTGCTCTCACGAAAGCAGACGTGGAAAAGGTGGCTCAAGACGCTTCGGCGGTGGCCGTGCGTACGAAGATAAGCCCTTCCGGCACTAATTCTCTCACGGATAAAATGTCTGCTGACGCGGAAGCGGTAGCGGCCAAGGCCCGCGCTTTTGCTGAAATTGTGGCTGCGGATGCTGCGACGAAATCAAAGGCTGCACTGGATGGCAAAGCTGCTGCTGAAAAATCGATCGACGAAGTGGCCATGAAAGCTTTTCTGGCAGGCCAGCTCAAGGTGGCCTTTGAAAAAATGACCAATGGCTCCCCTGAAAGGATTAAGCAAGCGTTGGATAAAGTGGTTGCCGCCACGAACGCGTTGGTTGTGGCCGAGAAAGAAAATGAAAAAGTCGGGCAGGCTCGTTCTATTGCCATGAACGAAAAGCAGCTTGCTTCGAAGGCCAAAGACCAGGCGAGTGAGTCTGTATCCGCCGCCAAAACCGCCCTTGCGGCCGCCGAGGGAGACAAAAAGACAAAGGAATCCGGGCTTGAGCTGGCCAAAAAACGCGCAGCAGACGCCGAACGACCCATTCATGCTCTGGCCTTTTCCCCTGATAACCTGACGCTCGCGACGGGAGGCGATGGGCAGGTTGTGCACACTTGGAGCGCCGAAACGGGAGCACCGTTCGAAGTTTTTCGCGAGCATACCGGGACAGTCAGCCTGCTTCATTTTGCCGCGTCGAATATTCTCCTTTCTGCCGCATCCGATCGGAAATGCCTTTCCTGGAATCTTAACCCCGAATGGAATTTGGAACGTACGATTGGTTCCGGAGATGGCAGTTCACCTTTGGCAGATCGTGTGAATGCTTTGCGCTTTAGCCACGATGGCAGCCTTTTAGCAACCGGCGGTGGGGAGCCGAGCCGGGGAGGGGAGATAAAACTATGGAAGGTGTCTGACGGCAGTCTGGCCACTGAGTTAAAGAACATCCACAGCGATGCGGTTTTCTCGCTCGATTTTTCTCCGGACGGCAAATATCTCGCGTCTGGCGCCTCGGACAAGTTTGTCCGTGTTACCGACCTGGGCACCGGCAAGCTGCTGAAAACATTTGAAGGACATACGCACCATGTGCTGGGCGTCAGTTGGAAGGCGGACGGTCGAACTCTTGTCAGCTCGGGCGCGGACAACATGATCAAAGTGTGGGATTTCGTAAGCGGCGAGAAGCGAAAGAACATCGAAGGGTTTAGCAAGGAAGTCACTTCTGTCAGCTTTATCGGTGCAACCGATCAAGCGCTTGCTTCCGCCGGCGATAACCAGGTGCGGCTGGTTAAGGAAAATGGCGAGAACGTGCGCACCTTTGAAGGTCCCGCTGATTACATGTATTCCGCAGCGGCCACACCCGACGGAAGGGTCATTGTGGCGGGTGGTCAGGACAGTATCCTCAGGGTCTGGAACGGCAAGGACGGCAAGCCGATGGCTACCTTGCAAATGCCGGGCAAATATTCTTCCGGGACTAAAACTTCTCGTTGTGCATCGCACTATGTAGAGGGCGAAACAGCCCTCCACAATGCGACTTATGAAAACGAGAAGATGGTTCCGCGGTTTTGGAGGGTTTACCTTGATAGAGGTGCTGGTAGTGATTGCCATCATTGCAATTCTAGCGGCGCTTCTGCTGCCTGCCTTAGCTGAAGCAAAAGCTCATGCCAGGCAAGTGCAGTGCACGAGTAATCTCAGGCAAGTCTCTTTGGCCCTCCGTATGTGGGTGGAGGCGAGTGAGATCAGCGCTTTCCCTTGGCGGGTTCGTGTGTCTGACGGGGGAACACAGCCTGACTCAGGGCTCAAATCGGCAAATGCGGCACACGAGTTTCTCACCATCTCCAACGAGTTAGACACCCCCAAGCTCCTGCTATGCCCGGCAGACAGGAAGAAGAGGGCAGCGTCCAACTTCGGCAGCAGCATTGATGGGGGATTGGCCAATCCAGCCTTTAGGGACAATGCCGTTAGTTATTTCATTTCTTTGGATGCTGGCACGCGGATCTACAACGGCAGCGCGGTGGTGGCTTTTGCGGAGGCCCAGAACCAGGCTGTCCTGGGCGATGACGACTTTCGTGTGGATGTGCAACCCGGCAGCGGCGGCACTTGTTCAGCGGGGGTAAATGTGCCCGCCACCGTCCTGACGCAGCCTCTGACCGGTAACTTGGCTTTCACTAACCGGATACACAAGTCCGGCGGGAACATTGCTTTTGGAGACGGCAGCGTTCGATTTACCAGGAGCTCGGACCTGGGCCGTGTTATGATTGAGACTGATGACAGCGGCAATGGAAGGGTCCACCTGCTCATGCCCTAAGCCGGTAGAATTCAGTTTGAAACAAAAACTGGGTGTGGCCTTAGGGAAATGAGTTCAAGATACAGGGCAGGGGCCAATTGGGTATAAAGCGGATGGAGACAAGCGAATACGAAAAGATCGTGAATGCGTGTTACACGCCGCTCTTTCGTTTTGCTTACAGCCTTACTCGGCGCCCCGCAGAAGCCGCTGACCTGACGCAGGAAGCTTTTAGCAGGCTGGTCGCGAATAATGGCGTGCTTCGCGACCAGGCTAAAGCGCGCACCTGGTTGTTCACGACCGCCTACCGCGCTTTTCTCCAGACCCGGCGGCACGAGGTGCGGTTTCCGGAAGTCGAGTTGCTCGAAGTGGACAACTGCCTCCCTATAAGCATTCCCGAGATGGATGTGCGTCTGGATTCAGCAACGGCGCTGGAAGCTTTGCTCAAACTGGAGGATGTCTTCCGTATTCCCGTCACGCTGTTTTATCTCGACCAGCATTCCTACCAGGAAATTGCTGACATCCTGGCGGTACCCATGGGAACCGTGATGTCTCGGATTGCCAGGGGCAAGGCATTGCTTCGCGATCAATTGCTCGATGAACCTCGTCCGAAAGTAGTGCGGAATAAATGTGGTATTTTATGAATTTGGATGAAGCCAAGTTGTTGCTTGAAACCTTGCGGCCCGGGCAAACGGAAAGCGAAGACCCGAGAGTGGCCGAAGCGCTGGCACTTGCGAGGGAGAATGCGATCTTGAACGAGTGGCTCACGGCACAAAGGCAATTCGATCGGGATATGGCTTCGCAATTAAATTCGATTCTGGTTCCACCCGCTCTTCGTAGCCAATTGCTGCAATTGCCCCGACAGCGCTTCAAAGCCAGATTTCTGCGTCACGCCTTGGCGCTGGCCGCCTGCCTGGGAATCTTTGCTTTGGTAGGCCAGTCCTGGTGGGAGAGCCGTCCCGTGGACTTCGCTTCTTTAAGGCAGCACATTCTGGATCAGTCGTGGGGCACCTCGCCTCACTTGGCGTTGCGCTCCGGCCGATGGGATGAGGTGCGCTCTTGGCTCTCCGGCCAAAACCTTGCAACCGATTTCCAGGTTCCCAGCGCGCTGGAAAATGCCAAACTCAAAGGGTGCAACATCGTTCGATGGCACGGGCATTCCGTTCCTGTCTTGTGCCTGACAGAAGGTCACCGTCACATGCACCTCTACGTGGTAGACCGCATGGAACTGGTCGATGTGCCGAAAGGAGGGGGAGCGCCGGTCCTGGCGAATTATGGTGCTTTGCCGACCTTCAGTTGGACACGGGCGGACAGGGCGTATGTGCTGACAGGCTTTAACGCGCAGGCTTTCCTGAAGAAGTTCAGAAAATCAGGCCACTGGCTCCTGACGACGTAATTAGAACGGAAAATTGGCTAGTCTAACTCTAGTTCGAATCGCACTTTTCCGCTTTACGCCAATAGAAAAGAGCCTTCCTGGTGTCCCCCCTTTTCTCAAAAGCGTAGCTCACCTTCAAGTAGAGGTCGGGATCCATTTTGGCCTCGGCTATTTCGACGAGCTTGCCCAGTTCGGTTTCCGACATCTGGGACGGGCTTACGGGCATGCTCCGGCCCGATGCGGGCAATGGACCGTTCAAAAGTAGATCATGTCCGGCAGCGATCAGGATCGCAGCCAGCAAAAAAATTTTCAAATTTGGTCTGATTAATACTGTGCTCTTCATATTTGCCTTTCAGGCGCACATATGCCCGGACGGAACACCCCATCCCTTCACCGCTAAACCTATCGGCATTTCGCGTGCCGCACTTCACTCGTTTTCAGAGATTGCGAAACCCCTGAAGGTTACGCTTTTGTTAGACGCCCCGACCGCCACAAAGCTCCGGTGCATTATCTGTTCGAATGTTTTGTTTTGCGGAAACGTCTCGTCTTCAGAACTCAATGTGTTTCATGTGCAACCGGTTGGTTCAAAATGGTTTGACAGCCAATGCGGAAATTTGCTTTTGAATCGCATACATCTCATAATCAAACAATTGTTATGAAGAAATTATCGCTCTGCCTCTCGATCGTTGCTTTCGGCGTTTGCTTGCCCTGCCTCTCGCAAGCCGCGGAAACCAATAAAACCGCTCCCGTAGAGACCAATAAACCCGTGACCGTGGTGTCGATTTTCAAGGATAAAAACCTGGAAGCCGCCGTTCGCAAATACGTTTTTGAAAAACGCGACACGGATAAACCCATCACCGAGGCGGATGTGGTCAGTCTTTCCACCATTAGCGGCCCAGGGTTGGGCATCAAGGACTTAACTGGCTTGGACAAGTGCAAAAGCCTTGCTTCCCTCGATTTGTCGAAAAATTCCATCAGCGATATTTCTGCCCTCAAAGGCCTAACCGGGATCCAATACTTGCATCTCGGGGCAAATCAAATCGAAGACATCTCCCCATTGAGCGGCATCATCGCCCTTCAATACATCGAACTCTCGGGGAACAAGGTCAAAACCCTTGAGCCCTTGACCGGTCTGACCAACTTGAATTGCATTTACATGGGGACGAACAAGATCGCGGACATCAAGCCGATCGTGAACCTGCCTCGGCTTTCCTCTCTTTACCTAGAGCACAACCAAATCCAGGACATCACCGGCCTGGGTAATCTCGGTAACCTCTCAAGCCTTTCCCTGAGCTACAACAAGATCACCGACATCGCTGCCATCGAGCCTCTCCGGAACCTTTATTTCCTCTTCCTGGAAGGAAATAAGATCAAGGACCTCACGCCCTTTTACAATGCAGCGAAGAAGGATTACGAGGGCGAGAAGCGCTTCTCGCCTTTCGTGAATGTGTTCCTGACAGGCAACCCGCTGAACGGTGTCTCCAAGAAGCAACTGTCCAGCCTCAAGGAATTCGGGACCCGGGTGACGTTTTGAAAGTTACTGCACCCGCAAACCTGGCAGAACGTTTACGAAATTGGCAATATCGTGAAAATAGGCAATGCTATCTCATGCCTAAAGCAGCGGCATTGGATGGTTTCCTCTGGCTCACGGGCTTCTAAATAATCGGCGGACGTTGGACATTTTTCGAGAGAACAAGGTCGATTTAGTGCTGAAGGCAGGGGACGCATATGTCGAGTAGTCCGTCCGTTCGCGTCTTCGTCTCATCGTTTGGTCTCTAATTTTCCGTCTGAAAGTTAGGGGTCGATTAACTCAAAATAAGCGCCTTTCAAAATCCGGCACCATAAACCGTTTTCCTTTTTGGACGACGGTGTGGCCTTCGGCCTCCAAGTGCTTGCGTACGCCTTCGAGTCCACCGGGGTATTTCTCGTTCAACTCGCCACCGGATTTGATGGTGCGCCAGTAAGGAGTCACTCGTTTTCTGCCCGCCGCCAACGCTTCTTCCGCCGCGTGGGCAGCGATCCAGGCGAAGATGCCGGTCGTAATCGGGCAGCCGATGGTGGCTTTGTGCTTGTGGGCGAGTTGTTCCCGGATTTGGTTGATCGTGATCAACTTCCCTTTAGGGATTGTTCTCATGATCGCATCCACCTCGATCGGAGCCGGAATAACCACCGTTCCCGTGCCCCAGCGTTTGGTCATCCGACCCTCGATCGGAACAACCTTGGGCAGGTCCTTACTGTCGGCCAGTTTCTCTCGCCAGGTTTTCCGTGGTTTCGCCACGGCAGGTTACGGCATTTTGCCGTGGGTTTTTGTTTTGATGCGGCAGATGTACATGTCGGCAGTGATGTAGAGGGTGGAGCCGTCGTTCCCCCAGGCGCAATTCGCGGTGGCTTGGCCAGTGTCGATCGTGCCGAGGTGTTTCCCGTCCTTGGAGAAGATGAATAAGCCCCCGGGTCCGGTCGCAAAGATGTTTCCCTGGCTGTCCACTTTCATGCCGTCGGGCAAACCTTTGCGGCCTTTGACCATGCTCGTGGAGTCAAAAAAAACGCGGCCTTCGTCGAGCGTGCCATCGTCTTTTACATTGAAGGCCATCCAGACAGCCTTCTCCGGATCGGAGGAAGCGACGTAGAGAATTTTTTCGTCGGGAGAAAAAGCGAGTCCGTTGGGGCGGGTGACTTTGTCCGTGAGAAGTGTGACATCGCCATCAGGCTTCACGCGGTAAACGCCCTGAAAAGGGAGTTCCTTCTTTGGGTCCTTCATGTTTCCAACAAGACCATAGGGCGGATCGGTGAAATACAAATCACCGTTCGATTTGTAAACAAGGTCGTTGGGACTGTTGAGACGTTTGCCTTGGTATTTATCGGCCAAGGTTGTTTTGGTGCCGTCTTTTTCCAGCCTCCCGACGCGGCGATCGCCATGTTCGCAGGAGGTGACGCGTCCTTGGGAGTCGACGGTCAGGCCATTCGAACCGGGTTCACCACCGCGCGGAATGGTGCCGGTGTAGCCACTGGGGGTGAAGAAGGTGGAAACACCTTTGCCGTCCTCCCATTTATATATAATGTTCATGGGCACATCGGAGAAAAGAAGGTAATTGCCATCCTTAACCCAAACGGGACCCTCGGACCAATCAAAGTTTTCAGCCAGCTTTTCGAGTTTGGCATCTGGCGCGATCAGTGCGTCCAAGGCAGGGTCGAGTCGTTCGATGCGGCCAAAGTACTTCGCGCTGGTGACCGCGTGCGGATTATCGGGTGGGTTGGTAGGGACGTGCTGGCAGCCAGTCAGGAGCAGGGTGGAGGTGACTAACGCAATTGAGAATATAAAGTCCCGTTTCATATCGCCTTATTGTTTTGGGTTCAGCGAATAGATTGGGTTCTCCGCGGACAGGGTCAAGTCTGGAGTTGATTGAGGCGGGGGAGTAATCAGTCGAGGAGTGATCAGTAATAAGTGGAACGAAAAGACGGGGTGAGCGGGTGCGCGTTGGCCGCGAACGATGCGCGGGAGGTTTGATGGTTGGTAGCGCGAAAGGATCAGGGCTCAGCAGGAGCATTCGCCCTACCGACTGGTTTTATAATAGTGGTCAAAGGGAGCGAGATACCTGCCCTTATAGCGGCGCAGAGGAGGGAAGGAATATTGAGGCTCCTTACGGCATCTCCCACAAAGTGTTGTTACAGTCTCAGGAAGATTTTGCGCTGGTATAGGAACCGCGCAAACAATAGGACAATTCCGAGACTGACGGCTGCGATGACGACGTTACCCACGCCGTCGGCAAGCCGGGTGTCGAAGAAGCGTTTCACGTCACCACCGGCCAGGCGCAGTCCCAGCTTGCCATAGCCGCCGAGGAAGTTGCTGACCAGGTAGAGGGTGATGGGATTGGCTCCCACCCAAATGAACGCAGTAGCCCATTTGCGTTGGTTCCAGATTTCAATGATCTGATAAAAAGCGGCCATTAATAGGGCGCTGTAGCCACCGGCCACCAGCACATACGACGATGTCCAAATTTTCTTGATCACAGGGAATTGCAGCCCCCACGTAAACCCTGCAAGGACTCCCACCACCCCGCCACCGAGCAGGATGAAAACCTTCTTCTGATCGGTAATCGATGGGTTCTGCAGCAAGAGCCCAACCAGAACGCCGAGCAAACAAGTCCCAATCGCCGGGATGGTGCTGAGTAGACCTTCCGGATCCCACGTGCCATCCCACTTCTTGCCGGGCAGATATTTCTGGTCGATATAGTGCGCCAGATTCAGGCCGGGTTCGAAAACTCCCTTGAGTTGCCGGGTGCTGTTGAAGTTCAGGTCTGCTACCCTGCGAGTGGTGAGCTTTTGTTCGATGACTTCTCCCTGAGCATTGACCGGTCGCACGTCCGGGAAGGGCACGAAACTCATAAGCGCCCAGTAGCCGATGAGCAGGCTAGCGCAAACCGCGGCGATGCCACGCCATTTGAACTGGCTGAAGATCAGCGCGGCGAATAGATAACAGAGAGCAATTCGGTTGAGCACGCCGAGCAAACGGATACTAGGCCAATCTGCCGAAACGCCGCCGGAATAGATCAACGCCACGACAAATAACAGAGCAAAGCGCCGGAAGATTCTCTTGTGGGCGGCTGCCTTTCCTTCCTGCCGAATAATTTTGCCGACAGAGAACACAATGGAAATCCCGACTATGAAAACGAACAATGGAAAGATGAGATCGTAGAAAGCAAAACCTTGCCATTCCTTGTGCTCGAATTGCGCAGCCAGGGCATCCAAAAAGCCGCCCCGGTGGACCTTGTCGAGAGACTCTATGAAAAACTCGCCGCCGAGGATCCACAGCATGTCGAATCCGCGCAGTGCGTCGAGAGACATCAGCCGAGTTGATTTGGGGCTCGCGGTGGAAGCCGGTTGAGTTTGAGCTGACGAGGGGGTTGTAATGACTTGTTCGTTCATGGTTGTTTCCTCAGGTCAAAGCAGAACAATTCAGTTTTGGCACGCACGTAAAGATAGCCGTTGGCCAGGGCTGGGTAGGCTCGCACTCCGAAGGGCATGAGCTGTGCGCGAGAGATGGGCTTGAATGCGTCGGGAGTAGCTGGCGCAGCAATGACCTGCCCGCGTTCCGTCACCACCACCAAATGGCCGTCTGCCAACGAGACCGTCCCGGCACCAAGGCTTTCCTGGGTCCAACGCACCTTGCCGGTGTTTAATTCTACGCAGCGCAATCTAGGGCCGCTTTCCTGACGTCCATCAAAGCCATAAAGGAAACCATCTTTATGAACGCTGGTAGCATAGTGATTGGAAAGCACATCGTCCTCTGCCCAGAGCTGCTCCGGGCCAGAATCCTTGAATCGCAACACGGTGGCCCCGCGGCCATAGCTGGTGGAGAGAAAAATGAGGTCTCCGATGATGAGCGGGGTAGCGGCATTTACTGACGCGGATATCCCGGGCCGCCAGGGAAATTGAAAATACACTTTGCCATCGGCAGGATTCAGGGCCACCAATCCTTCGCGGTTGAAGAAGAAAATGTAGCGTTTGTTGTTGATGGTTGCCGGGGCAGGGGATGAATAGCTAGCTTCAGCATCGGTTGCTTTCCACAACAACTTTCCGCTGCTCTTTTCCAGTGCGATGATGCCAGCGCCGTTTTTCCCGCCGATGTTGACGAGCACGGCATTGCTTTCCACCAAGGGCGAGCAGGCCACACCAAAAAAGCCTTTGGGAGTGCCGAACTGTTTTTGGGTATCTACGATCCAGAGTTCCTTGCCGGAATTTAAATCCCAGGCACGCAACGCGCCCTCGGCTCCGAGGGTAAAGATCCGGTTGCCCTCAATCGCCGGGGTGGCACGCGGCCCTTCGTCAAAACCAAAATCGTCCTGGTAGGCCGTGGGCGATGTTGCGGTCCATAGACCTTTTCCAGACACTGCATTGAGGCATTCCAGAACCTCCTTGTTGCCCTGGCGATGGAATATGACGAGTTTGTCGTTTGAAACAACTGGAGCACTCCAGCCGGGACCGACTGATTTCTTCCACACTTGCTTCGGGCCTTCCTTTGGCCAAGCAACGGACAAATCATTCCCATGATAATGGCCGTCGCGGGTGGGCCCCAGGAATTGTGGCCAGTCTTCGGCGTGGAGTGGAAAATAAGAAAACAGCAGGATGGCCACTGGTCCGGAAAGCCAATGGCGAAAAATTGTGAGTGCCACGGAGAAACGCATGCTATCGGGTGCTTTTGTGCGAACAGGATGTAGGGGGAACGAGAGGGCAGCAAGTGAAATATGGGCGAGAGCGAGGCCAGAAGGGGATTAGGTAGGTGTTTGTCCCTAAAGCGCGTCAGGACACTACGGGCCACGTTCCTGCGACGTTACGACGACCAAGGAGGTCCAAGTGGCACACAGCCACCAGCACGTTCGGGGCGACAGGCCTCCCCGGGACGTCTGGCACACGCAGGTTCCCAAAAAGACGGACAACGTCTGCCCGGACAGCAGAGTCCAGCGATTCTGCTGTCCGGTTTCTTAACCACGGTTAAGTTTTTGGTTTAAGCTGCGGGAAGAGGATGACGTCACGGATGCTTTCCTGGCCCAGGAGCATCATGCAAAGCCGGTCAATTCCCAGGCCCATCCCGCCTGCGGGCGGCATACCGTGTTCCAGGGCGACGAGAAAATCCTCGTCGAGCTTTTGCTGTTCGCCGCCGGCCTGGTGCTCCAGGCGTTCGCGTTGCTCAATCGGATCATTTTGCTCGGTGTAAGCGGGGGCGATTTCCTGGCCGTTAATGCAGCATTCAAAGACTTCCACGGTGGTCGGGTCTTCGGGTGAAAGTTTGGCCAAGGGAACCAGTTGCTTGGGCAAATGCGTGACAAAGGTTGGCTGAATGAGCGTGGGTTCAATCAACTTCTCGAATACGGCACTGGTGACTTCGAAGTCTTCATAAGCGGCGGCAATATCTCCGCCCAGCTTGAGGTCCTCGATGGCGCGGCGGCGGCGTTCTTCGGGAGTCACGTCAAACCAATCCGCGCCACCTTTTTCGCGGACGAGATCTTTGTATTTCGCTCGCCGCCAATCAGGCGTGAGATTGATGGTGCGAACCAGGTTGCCTTCAGCGTCCTTGTGCTCAATCACCAGGGTGCCGAGAACATTTTGCGCCACCTGGCAGATCATGGACTGAACCAGTTCCATCATGCTCTCGTAATCGCCAAACGCCTGGTAGGCCTCCAGCATCGTGAACTCCGGGTTGTGCTTGCGGGATAAGCCTTCGTTGCGGAAATTGCGACCGATCTCGAAAACACGGTCCATGCCCCCAACCAGCAAGCGTTTCAGATAGAGTTCCAGAGCGATGCGAAGGAAGAAATTGCACCCCAGCGCGTTGTGATGCGTGACAAAAGGCTGGGCGGCAGCGCCGCCAGGGATGGCCTGCATCATAGGCGTTTCCACTTCCACATAACCGCGGTTGTGGAGAAAGCTCCGAATTTCGCGGATAATTTGACTGCGCAACAGGAAGGTCTGCTTGACGCTGTCATTTGCCATCAAATCGAGGTAACGCTGCCGGTAGCGAATCTCTGTGTCCGCAAGGCCGTGCCATTTTTCCGGCGGGGGTCGAAGGGCCTTGGCAAGCACGACAAAAGAATCGAGCTTCGCACTTATCTCACCCATCTTGGTGGTGAAAAGGGTGCCCTTCACTCCGATAAAATCACCCAAGTCGAGGTGCTTGAAGATGTCGAATTGTTCGTCGCCGAGTGACTGTTTCTGGGCATAGACCTGGATGCGTCCGGATTGGTCCTTAAGGTCGATAAACTGGCTTTTGCCCATGTCGCGGTGGGCGGTGATGCGACCCGCAATGGACACAGGACGGCCATCTACGTAATTGCGCCGCGCTTCGCCGCATCCTTCGGTGGGAGTAAACTTGTTAGCGAAAGGATTGATCCCTTTTGCCCGGAGACCAGCCAGTTTGGCTTTGCGCTGTTCGATGAGTGAGTTCGTTTCGTCCATAAAGACGGCGCTAATGAAACACTCTGAAAAGCCCAGTGCAAAGAGCAAAGTGGGGGAGGGGGGGAGTAAACACTAATTAGTGGGCGAGTAATGAGCGGGCAGACGTGGAAGCGTTATGCGTGAATGGAAGCGTTTTGGCCGGTTTTCCTCAGCAAAAGCTTGCTGCATGCACCTCCTGCCGGTAATAAAGCTGGGTGACGAGCGAAAGAAAATTCCGGTTAGGCGTGCTGGGTTCGGGCAAGGGCTCGAACATGGTTGCAATTGCAGAGGGGTGCGCCTCCGGAAAAGTTGCGGCGGAGATTGCCATCGTAATCAGCGATGTGGAGAACGCCGGCATTTTGACGCATGCACGCAACGCGGGTGCCAGGGCGGAATACATCGCCCCCGGGAAGTTCCGCACCAAGCTGGATGAGACCGCGGAGCCGCTTTATATCCAGAGGTTGCAGGAGGCAGCGGTGGATCTGGTGGTACTAGCCGGGTTCATGAGGATACTAAAAGGTGATTTTTTGCGTGCTTTTTCCCAGAAAGTAGTGAATATCCACCCCTCTTTGCTCCCGGCGTTCCCGGGTCTGGAAGCCTGGCGTCAGGCTCTGGAGTACGGCGTAAAGGTGACTGGGTGCACGGTGCACCTGGTGGATCAGGGCGTGGATAGCGGCCCGATCCTGGCGCAGGAGACCGTGCCGGTGTTGCAGGATGACACGGCCGAGACGCTGCATCAGCGCGTGCAGCAGGTCGAACGGCGCTTGTATCCAGCGGTGATTGGAGCATGGGCAGCGGGAAAGATAACCGTGAATGGCCGAAAGGTTATTTGGCGATAAACAGAGCAATTACTGGTGAGTGGGCGGGAAGTATGGAAGTTTTGCAGTTTTGATGAAAGAGAAGCAAATATTACGGTTTGGATTGCCCAAAGGCAGTCTGCAGGATGCCACCATTGAAAAGATGGGGAAGGCAGGCTTCAATATTTCTGTCAGCAGCCGTTCCTATATCCCCTACGTGGATGATGAGGAATTGGAAATTCGTCTGATTCGTGCCCAGGAAATCAGCCGATATGTAGAGCATGGTTACTTGGATTGCGGCATTACCGGTCACGACTGGGTGCAGGAAAATGGCTCGAACGTGCATGAAGTGGGTGAGTTTCTTTTCAGCAAGGCCACGCGTCAGGCTGCCCGTTGGGTTTTGTGCGTACCTGAGGATTCGCCGGTGAAATCAGTTAAAGACCTCAACGGCAAGCGCATCGCCACCGAAGTAGTGAACCTCACAAAGAAGTATTTGAGGAAGAACGGCGTCAAAGCGGAAGTGGAGTTTTCCTGGGGCGCTACCGAGGTAAAAGCCCATGAATTAGTTGATGCCATTGTTGAAATAACTGAGACAGGATCCTCGCTCCGAGCGAACAAACTTCGGATCGTGGACACGCTTTTGACCTCGACCCCCCGCCTAATCGCGAACCACACCGCATGGAAAAACAAGTGGAAACGCGAAAAAATCGAGATTATGGCTCTTTTATTGAAAGGAGCCCTTGAAGCGGAGGCCAAAGTAGGCTTAAAAATGAACATCGAGCAGAAGCACCTGAAAGCCTTGCTTGGTAGTCTCCCAGCTTTGCGCCGGCCTACGATCTCAAATCTGAGCCAGGAAGGATGGGTGGCCGTGGAAACAATTATTGACGAACACGTGGTTCGTGAGTTAATCCCCCGATTGAAAGCCGCCGGGGCAGAAGGAATCATTGAGTATCCTTTGAATAAAGTGGTTTACTAACGCAGCAGCAATAAATTATGGGTTCATTAAAGAAACGTAGAAAGTCGAAAATCAACAAGCACAAGCGGCGCAAGAAGCTTCGCGCCAATCGCCATAAGAAACGCACTTGGCAGAAGTAGCCACGGCTTTCTGCGAGGCCCAGTGCGCCTTGCCGCCATTCCGGCGGCAAGCGCACCGATGGCTTCTCTCTTTGCTTTCCTCCACGATGTCGGTAGTCTAGTGCGCATGCTTTCGCGCATCCATATCGGGCTGGTCTTGTCGTGCTTCAGCGTTCTCTCGCTGTTGACCGCCTGCCATAC
>JAQGOV010000438.1 GCA_028293425.1 Verrucomicrobiales bacterium | reverse complement strand
CGAGTACGGATTTGATTTTTCACATCTTCGGCCAGAGTCTGCGTTTTGTCCAGCCACGCGAGCGCGGCTTTCTCGTCGTTTTGGATCCAGCGCGAAACGACTGACTGAAGCTTTCGTTTTCGGTCCTGGTCCTCGGCCATATTTTCGGCCCACTGGATGGCCACCTCGGGGTAAGAATACGAAACGGAATCGATATAGCCATTGACGGCAGCTTCCCGGCTTTTTCCAGCAGGCTGGCTTTTGAGCCACTCCGCAGCGCTAACGGGATCCTGGTTGGCCCAATTCTGGATGACACTGCGGAATGCATTTTCCTTGGAACTACCCTCGGGAAAATTAGCGGCCCAGGCGGCGGCGCCTTGCGGATCCACGTAAGACCAGCTCGAAAGCACGGATTGAGCGGCGCTGGTTTGAGTTTCACCGGCAGGCAGGCTGGCTACAAAATTGGCGGCCTCCTGCGGAGAGTTTTGAGACATGCCTGAAGCGATGCTGGAATAGAGGCGTTCGCGAGCTGATTCGTCGGGCAAGGTTTTGAGCCACTCCACCGCGGCTTTTGGGTCCGTGGCCGCCCAGTTGTTGGCGATGTTTCCCAGCAGATTGTTTCGCTTGCTGCCGTTCTCCATGGACATCGCATAACTAGCGGCAGCTTGAGGATCCGTTTGGGCCCACTGGTGACTGAGGCTGTTCATGGCCTGTTCTTTAGCAGTGCCTTCGGGCAGTTGCTGTGCCCAGGCCACCGCTCCGGGCAAATCCGTGGCAGCCCATTGCGAAGCGACTGTGCTGAGGACGTCACTGCGTGAAGAGCCAGCGGGCAGCGACATGGCGTAATCCGCAGCCGACTGGGGACTGGAATTGGCCATCTGATAAATGATGTTTCGCATGGCGTCCCGTTGTGCCGGGCCGACGGGCAAATTTTTAACCCATGCGGCGGCGCCATCCAAATCGAATTGAGCCCATTGGCTGGCGATGTTGCTGTAGAGGTAACTTTTCGTTGGGCCCGCCGGAGAGTTCTGGAGGTAAGTGGCTGCGGCTTGAGGATCCACACGCGCCCATGCGGACAAGACGTTTTGCAAACAGTTGTTGCGCGTTTGCCCCGGGGGAAGATTTTGTACGAAGCCCGCAGCGGAGGCAGGGTCCGTGGATGCCCAACTGGAGATCACATTTTGCAGGGCGGAGTTTTTGCCCCCGCCGGGTGCCAGCGTCTGGGCCCACGCGAGAGCGGCCGCGGGATCTTTTGCTGCCCATTGGCTTGCGATGGTGCTCAACATATTGTTTTGAGCGCTGCCTGGGGGCAAGGTCTGGGCATAGGCGGCAGCTGCCTCGGGATCCTGCCGGGCCCAAGTGGAACTGAGGCTTTCAAAGAGCTGGCGCTTCACGACGCCTTCGGGGAGCTTTTTGGCCCAGTCAATGGCCCCGTTCAGATCCGTCTGGCTCCATTGGGTGATGGCGCCTCGCAGCATTTCCGTTTGGCTTTGGCCTGCGGGGAGTGACAAGGCCAGTTTGACCGCCGCTTCGGGATTGGAACCAGCCACGGCGGTGCAGATGCTCCGCAAGGCGTTGCGTTTCATGGTGCCTTCCGGCAAAGCTTTTGCCCAGGCGAAGGCCGCCTCCGGGTCGTCTTTGGCCCAGCGAGCGACGGCTACTGAGACGGCATTATCGCGTTGGTAGCCGGCTTTCAACTGTACGGCGCGGGCGGCCGCTTCGGCCGGGTTCTTTTCGGACCATTCGTTGAAAATGTTGTAATAGAAATTCTCATAATCTGCGCCGGTGGTCTCGGCCAAAGCCAATGCGGCCGGAGGGTTTTCTTTCGCAAGCGCCGGGATAACCGCCTGGAAGGCTTGGCGGCGTAAAGGACCTGGCGGCAGCTTTTTGGTCCACTCCACCGCGGAGTCAATGTCGTGCTCAGCCCAGCTACGCAGCACCGCCCCGACAGCCTGCTCATCTTTACCTGGAAGGCTTTGGGCAGCCTTCAAGGCATCCGCCGGGTTCCCTTCGGCCCAGCTAAACAGGGTCTGGTAAACCCAAGCCCGTTTCACCTCGGTATTACCGAGGTTCTGGGCCAAAGCCAATGCTCCGGGAAAGTCATCGGACCGGATCCTTTGGGCTAGTTTGTGTGTCTCGCTATAGAAATTCTTCGAGTTCTTCTTTTGGGCAATTTGTTTCAGGCGCTGCTCAATTTCGCCCAGGGACAGGGCTGAAGGCGTCGGCTCATCATCAACTTGTTTGGTTGTGTTTTTGGCCTTTGGAAGCTTTTGGGGTGGGCTTGGCTCTGCGGTATTTACGGCAGTTGCCTGCTCACGGGACTTGCCACGGGAGAGGACCTTGCGATCCACCGAAATCCCGAGAAGCAAACCTGCTCCCAGACAAGCAACCAGAGCAACAATTCTATTTCCCATAACAGCGGCCTTCTTCGACGACATCCATTCTCGTATTAGACGGATCATTCTACATCTGAACCTCATAAAGAGTTCAAATATTTATAGGCGGTGTGACAAGTATTTGAACCACGAGGTTCGGCTGGTCCGATACTTTCCACTTCCTGACTTGTCCTTCGGACGAAATTATTCGAATCTCGATTATGCGCACGGCTTGGAGAGTTCTGGTTCTAGGATCTCTGATCTCCTTTCAGGCTTTGTCATCTTCAGGGGCGGTGAAGAATGCCAAGGTGGCGCATGAACCCGGGCAGCCGAGCTCTGGCCAAGTGGTGAAAATTACCGCCACAGGCGCGGCCTTCGAAAAACAATCCGATCTCACCTTGCAATATCAATTGGTCGAGCCGGGGAATTACATCGAGCGCAGTGAACCTGGGTTTGCGAATGGCTGGGTGTCCATTCCCATGCAGAAGAATAAACAACCCACCGATGGGTACGGGGCAGAATTGCCTGCCTCCCTGCAAAAGCATCGGCGACTCATCCGTTATCGCATCTCCGCGCGGGGAAAAATCATCGCCCCGGATGCGGCTGACAGCCAGGGGAATTTTGCATACTTTGTTTACGACGGAGTTCCGGCCTGGAAAGCAGCGATCAACCCCGCGAGCACCGATCCGACATTAAAGAAGGTGGTAACTTTCAGTCCTGAAGTGATGGGGAGCGTTCAGGTGTATCAATTCCTCGCGAAGAAGGACGCGGTGGAGAAGACCACTTGGTACGAGCCTTCGAATATTTACGAGGAGCAGTCCCGCCACGGTTATAAGTACACGGGCACGCTGATCGCAAATGGCAAAGTTTATGATCACGTTCGTTTTCGGGCGCGGGGCGGGGAATGGCGGCATGCCATGGGGAAGAACATGTGGAAGTTCGACTTCGAACGCGGGCATCACCTGGCTGCGACGGATGACTTTGGGCAACCTTACAAGGAGAAATGGGGCAAGTTGAATTTGGGTGCTTGTATCCAGCAGGGAAATTACCAGACACGCGGCGAGCATGGGCTTTTTGAAGCGGCGACTTTTCGGTTGTTTAACCTGGTGGGCGTGCCAGCTCCGAACGCGCATTACGTTCACCTGCGCATCATCGATGAGGCTGAGGAAAATCCGACCAGCCAGTTCGAGGGCGATTTTTGGGGATTATATCTGGCGACTGAGGAGGTTGATGGACATTTCCTTGATGAGCATGGCTTGCCAAAGGGGAACATTTACAAATGGGATTTTGGACGGCCAAAGCCGGAGTATGTCGCCCCGGGCGCGGTGACGAACCGGCAGGATGTCCTGGCTTTTATCTCCGGTTATTCGCAGCCACAAACTGAGGACTGGTGGAAGGCGAACGTGGACATGGGGCGCTATTTCAGCTATCGCTCGATTGTCGAATGTGTGCACCACTACGACATTTCCGGCGGGAAGAACTACTTTTATTATCTCAATCCTTCGGCCAAACAGTGGGTGATGTTGCCATGGGACGTGGATTTGACCTGGAGAGATTACATGTATGGCGGGGGACAAGAGCCGTTTTACCGCGCGGGCGTGTTGCGCAAGCCACAGTTCATGATCGCGTATCAAAATCGGTTGCGCGAAATCCGCGATCTCCTGTTCAACCCTCAGGAAACCGGCGCGTTATTGGATGAACTGGCGGCTGTCATTGCGGACCCTGCGGGCGGTAGGTCCTTTGTGGAAGCTGACCGGGCGCGCTGGGATTATCATCCCATCATGGCGAGCCGGTGGACCAATCCCAGGAAAGCAGGGCAGGGGAAGTTCTACGAACAATCCGCGACGCATGATTTCCCGGGGATGGTCAAGATGATGAAGGACTATGTAGTGAGCAGGCGGCAGTGGTGTGATGCGACCTTGCTGGGCGGTCATGATATCCCAGGCACTGCATCAATCAAAGCCGAAGGGCGGCTGGATGACGGCGCCGCCTCTCTCAGAGCAAAGGCTGTCTTGCCTGGGAGTTCGGGAGTAGCTGACTATGAATGGCGTCTGGCTGAGGTGAGCAAAGGCTCGGCTCAGAAACCGGTGGCGCCCCGGAAGTATGAAATCACCGCGCTCTGGCAGGGGAGTGGAAAGGAAACAGCGGACATCCCGAAGGCCCTCTTCAAGCCCGGGCACACGTATCGCATCCGCGCTCGAGCGCGCGATGCGGAGGGACGTTGCGGCCATTGGTCCGAACCGATAGAGTTCACGGCAGGCAAATGAGCACCAGTTCGACAAACTCGGAGAAAGAAGCCCAGATAGCGCAGCGGATGCTGGATCTGAGGGTCCGTGAGCAGGACATCGAGGAAAGCTTTGTTCGGTCTGGCGGCCACGGCGGACAAAACGTAAACAAGACTTCCACCTGTGTGATGCTGATGCATCGGCCGACTGGTTTGCAGGTGAAGTGCCAAACCACCCGGCACCAGGGTTTAAACCGCCTGCAAGCGCGCAGGATGCTGCTGGATAAAATCGAAGCGCAGCGCAAGCAAGCCATTGATGCTGAGCGAGCGCGCATCGAAAAGAATCGACGTGCAAAGCGGCCGCGCAGCCGTGGGGCCAAGGAACGAATCCTGGCGAATAAAGCGCATCGCTCGGTCAAGAAACAGAACCGAGGCCGCGTCGGGATGGACTAAGGGTTGGCAGCGCGGCTGTTTACCAGGCATCAGCTAAGCGGAAAAGGGATCGGAATCCGTGAGAAAAGCGACGATGCGGCCGCGCTCGGGGTGCTGGTCCAGCCATTGCCGGACGCGTTTAATCTCTTCGTAATCCTTTCCGAAGTGCTGGGCATAGATGGCGTCCAGGTGCTTTTTTCTTTCTTCTTTTCGAACCTGGGTTTGCCAATCGCGGGTAAAGATGAGGTGAATTTCGTCGTGCAGGTTGCGGCCTTTAAGAGCTTCCCATTCATTGGTATCCAGCCAGACGCCGTTGCAGGAGCCGCAATGATCGAGCGTCAGGTTGGTCCCGTGACCGACCGCATAACGCACCAGGATTCGCCGACACTCGGGACAAAGCTTGGCGTCCTCCCTTTCAGCGACCGCCAGGGGCGGACCTTCGTAAGGCTTCTCAGGCAGGGTGGAGCCATGGTACTGGAGCCACTCATAATAGCGGAAAGAGGAAAGCCATTTGCCTCCGCATTGCCCACAACCATTGGCGGGCAGTTTAGCCTCGAGATTGATCTGCGTGAGCTCGGTTGTTTTACAAACAGGACAGTTCATGGTGTGGTTTCCAATTACTTCGCGGCTGCCGCTTTTCCCTGGAGATTTTCCAAATCCTTCACCAAAAAGTTCCTCCGACGCTCGATATAGTTCTTGAGCTGCTCCATGCCTTTTTGCAGGGAAAGTGGACTGCCGCGCCAGCGCTGGCGGTCTTGGGCAGCTTCGACCTTGGCTTCAGCCTCAAAGCGGTCCAACACCGGAAACAGTTTTTCGGTGGTGAGTTCTGTATCCAGCAATTGCCTCAAGCGCTTGGCAAATCGCGCTCGCAAAGTTGGGTCGCTAAAAAACTTTTCCATCATTCGGTTCCAGCCGGTTGGTCCAGGAAACGATTTCGTTCCCTGGAGGATCGGCAGTTCCGCCCCAATGGCCCGGCCAAACCAAATATCTCCAAAAGTGCGGTCCAGATCCCATGGGACAACCACCCACTTTTTCGAGCCCTTGATGTCGTGGAGCAAATAATGGTTTTTGTTGAAGCAATCCCAGTTTTGCACGAAGGCGGTAGCAGCCAGGAAGTTAATGTACTTTTCCACGTCAACGTGGTTCGTGAAGAACTCCAGGGCATTGGTGCTGCGGCTCAGCGCATAGCAAAACTGCTGCAAGTCCGCATGGGTCTCATTCTTCTGGGTTTCCGGTTCGTAATGGTTGGTGTAGCTGGCCAATCGGCCAAGATCGCGTTCGTCGGCCCAATTTTCACTGGAGTGCGCTTTGTAAAGCGCGGCTCCTTTAAAATGCACGCGCTTGAGAAAGGTCTTATCCACCTGCTCCACTTCCACATAGAGCCCTCTGAATTGGCCGTTCAGGTCGAGGCGAACCACGCGTGATTGAGGCGCGGGCATGCCGCAGGTGTTATAAACCTGATACGCGAGCGTCTCGCGAAGGAACGAAGCATCCCGCCAGGCGGAGTTAAGGTTCAGCGAATGATGTCCCTGAAACGGTTTGTCGTCGTTGAAGAAAATCTTGAGCGGTTTCTTTGGCCACGAGCGAGCCCAGTCCCCTCGATATCGGACGCGCACCTTTTCGTAGGTAACGCCCTCGGCGATAAAGGTGGCGGGATGTGTTTCGTTTGACCTTGGGTCGGCGTCCAGTTTCCCGAGATCCCGGGGCTCCATCCTGAGTTCGTAAACGGGCAGCTTGCTGGATGAGGCGGGCGTGGCAACAGTAGGCTTATTCTGGGCGCAAACGCGAAAGGCGATTGCGAGCAGAAGGAGAAGGAAAAAGAAAAGCCGTACCTTAGGCGCTTTCGAGTTTGCTCGGTGAGGACCCGTTGTATCGGCTGTAGCTTCAGCTTTCATGTATTCCCTTGGATTCGACTGGCTTCAGTTCTTCATAATGCGGCGTAAAATGCAAGATGGAATGGCGGGCTCGCAATGACATGTGGACGGTGGCATGAGATCCGGGTGATTGGTCAAGCCGGATACAAAGACCCTACCGAGTCCGACGCATGGTGTAGATTGCGTATGGCATTCATCCCGTCTTCAGGGGCAGGGTTATGTACGCTCATGACCAGGAGGAACAAGTCAGGGGTTTTTCACGATGCTCGACGAGGCGATTGAGATGCCGTTCAAAACCGAAGTGCTGGGAATGGAGGTCACAGTCGAGCGGATGGACTTAACGGATGACAATCAAATCATAGTCGTCTACTCGCGGAGCGGTTCAAGCAGAGCATTCCAATTCTAGAATTGCCATTGCCCCAACCGCCTCCTGAAGGAGCCGATTGGATTGAAGCCTATCGTCGATGGGCGCGGGCGTGAGTTAAGGAATGCGACCTCTTTATGAACGCTTCGCGATCCGTGTCGCCATCGGACTTTTTCAACGGGTTGCTAAGGCCCTTGTTCAACAGCATCGTCGATCGAAACGATTTGAAGGGTGTTGATTAGGTGGCTTGTACCTTTCTCATCAAAAAGCGCGACCTTTTTCGGAGTGAACGCGATGAAATCACGTTGGGGGATCACGAATCTCCTGCCGTCGGATAATTGAAGGGCAAAAGGCTTAAAGCCATTGCTTAACCTTTCCTTGATATCATCAACGATCATAAGCATACCCTATGTTGTTGTTGCTTTCCGGTAAAGCTGAAAACGTGGATGAAATGATGGCCCGAGCGGCGATCCAGCAAGGTCAACTTCGTCGTTCCCGCTGATGCTTTAGCAACATCGTGGGTACCCTGAGACCAATTCCCTGATCGGATTCGCTGGTTCAGGAGCTTGAGTTCGGGCAAAGGGGCAGCATAAACTGTTCGCAAATGAACCTTTGCTGCGCTCTTATCACTACGGTGACTATTGATTAAGCATCATGCCTTACATTCCCGTGGAAATTCCGGTTCTCCGCTGGCTCATGGCACGTTCGGCAATCGTGCTTTGTCTGCTCTCCCAATCTGGCTCGCTCCTGGGTGCTGCCGAAGAGCCGTTGCCTAAAAAGGTCGAGGGATCCGGCACGGTTGCCGCCACTCAGATCATTTACGACGGGCCAGAAAGTTCCGCGGTGGCGGACCTGCGGCAGGTATTGGCCGGTTTTAAGGCGGGTGAAATCCGGTTGGAGAAAGTCCCGCAGGAACAACGGACTGGCCAGGAGTTTTATCTTGAGCGCACGAATGGCAAGACCGTCATCCGATACACGGTCAAGACCAGCATGGAGAATGGCATTTACACGCTGCTGGATCGGTGGGGCTTCCATTGGTACGGGCCCGGTGAAAACTGGTTCGTCAAGCCGGCAAGCGTCCCGCAGGACGATATTCCCGGACGCTGGATTGCGCCTACCTTTCGCAACCGCTCGTTCTTCGGCACGGTAGGTTTGGACTTTCCGAGTCCCACTCCCCGAGCGTTCGATCCAACGAACCGGTTTAAAGCCGAATGGTATGCCTGGAAGCGACGGAATCGAATCAACGCCGATTTCAAAGGTGCTGGTCATGCCGGGACGACGTTCTATCTGGAAAACAAAAAACTGCTGGATAGTCACCCGGAGTGGTTTAACGGCACGCCCGGGATGCGAACTGGCCGGATTAAGATAGAAGTGCCGGAAGCAGTGGCCGCCTATAAAGCCTGGGCAAAGAAGAGGTACACCAAAGGGACGGGCGCTTTCATTGAAATCGGCGTGGACCCTGAGGATGGTCGCGGGGGGAACGACGACCCGCTTCCTCCAGATGGCTTTTCTGGAATTGATAAATGGAACCACGCCGACAAGTGGTGGTGGCTGGCGAACGAGGTGGCCAAAGAATATTCCGAGGATGATAGTCGCATTGTTGTTTCGATGTTTGCCTACGGCGATGGGCCCAAGAATGCGCTCACGCCCAAGTTCAAACTCCGCAGGAATGTTTACCCAATCATTATTCCGTACGCTTTTCAGACTGCTTATCTACCGGAAGAGATGGTTCGCGTCTGGGCCAGCAAGGTTGATGGCGCCATGGGCCTTTATGATTATTGGAACATCACGCAATGGTCACAGGGTTTGCCGCAGTTCGATATTTACAGCCTGCCCGGGAAGCTGAAGTTCTGGCATGAAAACAAGGTGGATGGAATCTACGTGGAAACAACAGATGCGGCCGGTCCGATGGGCCATAGCTGGTGGCTGGCAGGACAACTGCAATTTGATCTCGGGAAAGATTTGGGCGCTTTGTACCGGCAATATTTGACCGAACTATTCGGGCCTGCTGCACCGGCGATGCAGAAGATGTATGATCGATGGAGCCGGCATCCGCAAGGTGCTGGAGAGGTGAACCTGAGCCTGGCTGACCTCGCAGCCGCCGATGACCTAGTGCCGAAGAACAGCCCCGCCTGGAAGCGCATCAATGAACTCAAGGCTTACGTGCACTTTATGAAGCTGTTCTATGCGCATGACCACACGCAGGAAAGCAAGGACCGGATCTACGAGTATCTTTACTCGATCCATCACCTGTTCATGGTCCAAACGGCAGCCTTCATGGGGCAGCATTACCTCGCCCCGCTGGACAAGGGAAACATCATCCCCGCGGGAACTGATCGGCGCATGACACCCGAAGAGATCGATGCGCAGTTCCGGGCAGATTTGGCGAGTCATCCAAAAATATATGATGTAGTCGACTTTCAG
>JAQGOV010000401.1 GCA_028293425.1 Verrucomicrobiales bacterium | reverse complement strand
TTTGCCACGCGCTGATGATATCGTTAAATTCCTTCTTCAGGTTTTGGACCTCATCAAAGCTCTCGTTCAGCATCGCGTCTTCTTCATCCTGGGACAGTTGGTTGAAAAGACTTAATTGAAAGGCTGCCGTTTCCAATCCTTCCACCTTCTTTCCATCCTCCTCCGCTTTTTTGAAGAAGTACCGATCAACTCCTTCCATGGGATTAAACCCCAGCTTCTGCAATTCGCCAGCCAGCAACACCACCGAGATCATCCATGGCTTAAAGGATTCCACGCTGCTCGCGGAGCTTCCCGATTTCTTCAGGTGCGCATCCAGCTTTTCGTAGGTCTCTTTCGAGACATGGTTGCGCACCGAATCACCTGGGCCATAGATTCCGGCCTTCAGCATCTCAATCTGCCCTGCCGGAGATTCCGCATCTTTCAGGTTCACCTCCAGGACTAGCGTTTGCGAATTCTTGAAAGCGTCCTCAATGGGCTTATCCATCGGGTAAAAGCGACTGTTCAGCACGTGTACCGAACCGAGCAGATACACGGCATTGGATTTCCCCGCCACCTTCCAAAAGCAATGCTTGGTTTGAACTTTGGTGGCCTCTTGAGCCTCCGTCCTAACGACGACCGACAGCAGCCCCAAAAACAGCAAAGCAGTCCACTTCCGCCAACCTTTGGCCAAAATTTTCATAAAGCCAACCTTACGCTCGGCATGGTCGTCCCGCGAGGCGAAACACTCCAGAGCTCCTCGGGCCGTCTCAAGGGTACACGCTTTTTATACATACTACTTGCAGTATATGTTGGAAAAAGTATATAAAAATGCCGTGGAACTTCCAGCCATCTACCAAGCCCTGAGCGACCCAACGAGGCTCCGCATCCTGAATCTGTTGGCAGCTACCCCGCTTTGTGTGCAGCACCTCCAGGTGGCTTTGGAAGCGCCCCAGGTCATGGTTTCCAAGCACCTGCTTCTCTTGAAGGCCAGCGGCCTCGTTGAATCCCAAAAAATCCGTAACTGGCGGCTCTACCGCCTGCCCGCCAAGCCCGCCCCTGCCATTCGCAGGAACCTCGACTGCCTGCTCGCCTGCATCCGTGAGGAACAGCTCTTTCAAGAGGACGCCCACCGTTTGCAACCACTCCGCCCTCAAATCCAACAACTCCTGAAGCAGCCGGCTAAACCCCAGAAGGTAGCTAAATCTCTTCCTCGTGCGGTCCAACAGCCTCCGGCGATGGTGTCTCGGATTTCTTCACCCTCCGATTCTCTCGAAGAGCACCTGCTCTAACTCCAGTCTCTCATCCATCTGTCTTCGTTTTACCACGTTCGAATTTTCCGATTGCCAAAACCTTGGAGCTGTTCAGTATCGCGTTATGCGCTACTCCCGCAGATCCTTCCTCACAACGGCCGCCCTCGCTTCCACGGCCATCAACCTCCCCGCTCGCGAGTCCGAAGCCAAACCGAAAAAGCGGATTAAACTCGGCATTTCCACCTACTCCTATTGGCACTTCAAGACGGCCAAGGTCCCCATCGAGACCGTGATCGACAAAGCCGCCGAGATTGGCGTCGAAGGCGTGGACATTCTCCATCGCCAGATGGACGTTGAGGAAAAAGGTGAGCTGAACGCTTCCACCCGCGCCTATTGCCAAAAGCTCAAACGCCATGCCTTCACCAGCGGCATCGATCTTATCTGTTTCTCCATCCACCAGAACTTCGTCCAGGCAAAACCGGAGGAACGCCAGCGCCACGTGGACCACACCCTTAAATGCATCGAGCTCGCTTACGAAATGGGTGTGCCGTGCATCCGCCTGAACTCCGGCCGCTGGAACACCATCGAATCCTTCGATGACCTCATGAAAGCCCGCGGCGAGGAACCGGTTCTCCCCGGCCACACTCTGGACGAAGGGTTCAAGTGGTGCATCGACTCCATCGAGAAATGCCTGCCCAAGGCCGCCGAGTGCGGAGTTGTGCTCGCCCTTGAAAACCATTGGGGCCTCACTCGCACTCCCGAAGGTCACTTGCGCATTCTCAACTCCATCCAGTCGCCCTGGCTGGGCGCTCTCATGGACACCGGCAACTACCTCGAAAACCCTTACAGCAAACTCGAGCAAATTGCCCCCAAAACGGTGTTCGTGCAGGCGAAGACCTATCCTGGCGACGGCGAATGGTACACCCTCGACCTCGATTACAAACGAATCGCCAGCATCCTCGCGAAGGCCAACTACACCGGCTACATCTCCCTTGAGATGGAAGGCAAACAAGACCCCGACAAGGCCGTTCCCAAAAGCATTGCTATGCTCCGCAAAGCGTTTGGGTCGTGAGCATTGCGTTCAGAATCAACCAGCCGTCACGCTTTAAGCATCACGCTTCACGACGTCCGCTTCATTTCCGTTTCCGCATACGGCAACGGCGGCCGCAGCGTCCTCCACGGCTCTTCATTGAAAACATCCACCGTAAACTCACCGGGCGCTTCGACCGGAGATAAAATGGCCAGAAAGACCAACGTGCCGGGACCCGGGTTGAACGTTGCGTGTGGCAGGTTGGCCGGGATGTGCGCCATCTCGCCTGGTTTTAGCAACCGCTTCTGCTCGCCGACCCATTGCTCGGCTTGGCCTTCAATCACGTAAATAATTTCTTCCCGCGCCGGGTGCTTATGAAAATTATGCGCCTCTCCCGCCGGCATGGTTGCCCGGACCAGCAGCAGTTTTCCTGCGCCGACGGTTTCGGGATTGCACATCAATTCCACGTGGCACCATGGGTAATCCCCATGCTGCAGATTTTCCTTGGTAACAAAACGCGTGTTCATTTGAGAGACCGTAAATAGGTAAACAGATCGCTCACCTGCTTCGGTGGCAAACCTTCCAGCAAACCCTCCGGCATGATCGATACATTTTGGAAGCCAGCCCGTTTGATATCCTTGCTCGCGATTTTCAGCGGCTCCACGTTTGGCTGTCGCAGCACCACGCCGTTCGCATCCTGTTGCGCCAGGAAGCCTTCGTAAATTTCTCCGTCTCGGGTTTCCACGCGGAACTTGCGATACCCCGCCTCCATCGCCGCGCTGGGCGTCAGGATGGCTCGCAGGAGGCCCTCGGTCGTCCGCAGCGCGGAGCCGTCCAAGTTCGGAGCGAAACCTGCCCCTTGGCCTCCGGCCTGATGACAGACTAAACAGGTGCTGGTAAAGAGCTGCTTGCCGCTCGCCAGATCACCGGTAGATTCTGCAAATGCTCGGAACTTGCCGAACTTCTCATCCAGCTCCCTCGCCTCTTTGGCTGTCAGCAGGGCAGGCGCTTCAAGCGTTCCTTCAATGTGTGCTTTGCCATGCATTTGCTTTGCTTCAATCAGTTTGGTTTCCGATGGCGGCATGGAGTCGGTGTTTCCAGGAAAATAAACGCGCAGGCCTTTTGGCAATGCCTCCCCCGCAAAGCTCCGGTCGAAACTGGCCAGGATCTCGGACGGGGTGCGCACCACGTTCCAAACCCGGAATTCGGTCATGGTTCCCGCCGTGCCTTTGGTTTGAGGCAGGGTTCTCGCAACATCCAGATCCGCATAAGTGGTTGTGCTCCGCTGTTTGCTGGTCGCATCCAATTCTCCATTGATGTAAATGCGGAATTCTCCTTTGGCATCGCGGGTCACTGCGTAATGTGTCCACGCATCCGGTGCCGCCTTGCGTTTCGCCACGACGATGTCGTTCTGCCCATTCCCAACCCACACCCGGAATTGCGAGCCATAGAAGTTCATGTCCAGGGAGTTCTCCGCTCGTTTGGCAGACCCAAGAATGCCGTCCACATTGTCGATGCCCGCGTCCAGCCTCAGCCAGGCTTCCACCGTGAAGGGTCCGCTCAGTTCCAGAGCCGTCCTCACGTAATCTGCTTTGTCTCCACCAAAACGCATAACCCGTTTCATGCGGGCGGACATTTCCTGCCACAACTCATTCATCTGCGGATGCGACGGCAGCACGGTATGCATCTTTTCCAGGGCGGTCATGGGCAGCTCGTCTTTTACCAACGTTCCAGTTTTCAACGCAGCCAACAGGGTCTCCGCGCCGGCTTTGTTCCCGGAGAGCTGATCGATTAGCGGCTTGCGCTGACCTTCATTCAATGTGGGCCAGAGAGTCAGTAGCTTGGGGACAGCATCGGCTTGGTGGCTTGCAGCCAACGTGGACACTGCTTCATTGCGCACGGAGGCCGGCGCGGAACTGTCATTGGCCATCTTGAACAAAACCTCGGTTGGTCCGGACTGAAATTCACGCAACGCTCGCAATGCTGCCACTTGCGTTTCCACCTTTAAACTGGGTTTGGAGAGGAGTCCTGAAACTTCGGGCTCTACGGCACGCACTTTGAATCCACTGGCCAGTTTCAGGGCATCGTTCAAATCATCCTCGTTGGCGGAAGCCAGCAGGAGCTTCGTGGCCGGGCGCAACAGCGGCTCCACTTCGGCTGCATTCAAACGAGTGCGGAGCCGGGCTGCTCCTTTTGCCAGCGCTTTGGCATTTGGGGTCTCCAGGGACATTTTGTCGATGGCCATTCGCACTTCAGGCGAAGCAGGATTCTGGAGCATCGTGGCCAGTTCTTCATCGCTCACCGGCCTCGGCGCTTTCTCGATCGCGATCCCCAGCCGTCTGGCTGCCTCGGTCGGAGGCAGGGCCAGCGAAGCAAACAGACGGTTGTCCCCCGGCACTTTTTCCGCCGCGCCCGAATCCAGGAAAGCCGCCAGTTCCTTTGGATGTCGCTCCAGCGCCCCGCGAATCAGATACCGCTCAAACTCTCTTTCATAACCCGGACCTGGCTTGCCTGGATCCCCCATCGCTGGCTTGGCCATGCTCAACAGCACTTGCATGGCCGCGCCGCTCAAAGGACGATCCGGCCGTTTTTCAGCCCCGGAAATGATATGATGCTTCCAAGGTGCATCCTGGCCGCCTGCCACCCGGATCACTTCCGACCTCACGTAATGGTTCGGGTCTTCGGCCAATGGAGCCACCAGAGCCACAGCCGCGTCTGGCTTCAAGCGAGTTCCAGCTACCCGCACCGCTTCCCGCCGCACAAACGGGTTCTCATGTTGAAGTAGTTTCGTGAGCAGGGATCCTTCCACCTTGCCGAGGCTTTCCAATGCCCAAAGCGCCCGGATTTGCAATGAGCCGGCTTCTATCCCGTCTGCGTTCTTTGCCTGCCCGGTTTCAGCCAAAGTTGCCAGCCTGCCAGCCAGTTCCGTCGCCGGCCGTTGCGCGATCTGGTGCAAGGCCGCATTCCATTCCCACTTGTTGCCACTGGTCAAGTGCTTCAGCAAATCGCTATTGCTCGCCTTGGCCACATTCGGGATGGCACCCGGGATATAATTCTCCGGCCGAATCCGCCAAACGCGGCCGTGAGTCTTGTCGCGGTCCGGGTGATTCCTTGGCACTTCGTTGTGCGAAATAATTTTGTTATACCAATCCACTACGTAGAGACATCCGTCAGGCCCAAAGTGAATCGCGATCGGGCGAAACCATTCGTCCGAGCTGTTCATGAAATCCGGCAGCTTCTCCAATTGATACCCGTTCGCCTCACGGCGGATCTTGATCGCCTGCACTTGCCGCGTAATCGGGTTCGCCACAAACAGCACATCCCGCCATGGGGCAGGGAACACGTTCACATCCTCGCTCATCGCCAGCCCGCTTAAGCCCGTGCCGCCCATCCGGAACTCCGCCACGCTCGGCTGAATCGGTGCATACGGCCGGAACTGATTGTCGCCGCAACCCGGATAGCTCGAACCCGGCTCGTACGGCATCGTCGAATATCCATAATCGTTCGCTTCCTGGATCCAGGTCTCTCCGAAGCGGGTGATCACCAATCCCCAAATGTTGCATGGGCCGTGGGTCAGGATTTCAAACTCCGAGCCGTCTGGACGAAACCGCGCCAGCTTCGTTTGATTGAACTGCACCACCACGTCATCTTTCGTGTGAACCTTCGAGTAGTTAAAAGCTCCTTGGGCCAGGTAAAGCCAGCCACCCGGCGCGTAGGTGAACTGGTGGGGCATCAGGTGTGAATCCTGGACCCCAAACCCGCTCAAAATCGTTTCCTGCTTGTCCGCTTTGCCGTCCCCGTCCGTGTCGCGCAAAAAAATCACTTCCGTGCCGTGATGCACATAGGCCCCATCTTTGTAAGGCAGCAACCCCAGCGGGATCGCCTGGCCATCCGCAAAAACATGCGGCTTGCCCAAGAGGGGGCTTCCGGTTTTGCCAGCCGGCGGCACATCGAACACCAACACCTTGTCTCGTCCCCCGTTGCGATAAAGAGCCTCGGCTTGTGCGGGTTGCTCATTGCCATCAACCGGGTATTCCAGCGCCGTCATGCTCCACATCCGGCCCGAGTCATCCCACACCACCGTGATCGGTTTCGGTAAATCCGGCTCGCTCGCTACCAGTTCCACCTTGAACCCCGGTGGAACCGTAAAACTCTTCAACTGCTCCTCGGCTTTCAGCGGCGACTCTTTCGTGGCCGGCAGTTCATCGATGGTAATGTCCTTGAACCACGCTTCGGCTGCGCCACCGCCATGCACCTGGAAACCGATCTTGCCCCACTGAATGATTTTTTCGTCCTGCTCCGTATAATCGACGCCCAGGACTCCGTTCAGATATGTCCGGATGCGACGTCCCTCCGCCACGATTTCGTAGGTGTTCCAGTCCTGCCGTTTCAGCACCTTGTTGATCGCTTTCATGTCCGATTGCGCCATGAGCTTGTTCCGGCGCGACTCGTCATAAATGCTCCCCCACCAGCTCGGGTCGCCCAGGTCGCACTGGTAGCCGGCCATCTCCGTGTTGTTCGGCACCCGCTGCGAGCGCATCTGGACCCCGGAATTGATAAACCCGTTCGTGCCGATCAGGCGGAACTTCGTCTTAAAATGAAAATTGGTGTAGTTCCGCGTGGTGGCCAGGAACATGTTCTCCGGAACCTTCCGCTCCAGCGACCCTCCCACCAACGCGCCATCCTGCACCCGCCACCATTTCGGATCGCCCTCCCAGCCCGCCATCGTTTTGCCATCGAACATCGAAACCGGTTCCGCTTTTGCAAGCACCGTCGCCAGGAAGCAAAACGACAAGCCAAGGAGTCTGTAAAATCGCATAGAGTTCTGGACGAGCCTACGCAATCCGCATTCAAAGGGATAGCTTGGAATTACACTCCATCGAAGCGGGAACGGCCTTGTCTCGCATCGCTTATCCCACCGAAGGCTATCAGTTTTTCTTCCCGGACCAGCCTGCATTTTCTAGCGACGATTGAACCCGCTGCGGAGGACCTTCCTTATCACCAAAATACTTTCGCTTGATGGCCAGGAACCAATTCGTGCCGGGCTCGTTGTGGAACTCAACTCGACGCACATGAAGGATCTCATGAGCACTGCCTTTCCATTCAATCCGTTGAGGAATTTGGTAAGGACCAAATGCCTTCAGGTCCGAAAAGACCACGTTTCCTCCTCCCAGGCCTGAAGTGCTATTTGGAACTGCGGCTCCAATAAACTCTGAACCACTCCACATGCTTTGCCCTGGGAGCGAGTTGCTAATGCTTCCGCTGGATTGTCCACTGCCTCCGCGCCGACCACGGCGAGAATAGCCGCTGTGGCGATTGCCCTCAAAATTGGGCAAGACCACCGTAACAGCATCCCAGGAGCCATATTTTGAATAATTACCGTGCCAGCGGTCTGAGAAATAGTAATCGGCCCCTCGCATCCAGATTTCAAACAATGCGGTGCCAGAGTGCCGCTGGTTTGCTGGGTCGGTGGATTCGTAATCCAAGGTGCCAGCGAGTAATACCACAGCGGGCTTGAATCCAGGGCGGCCAGGGTTGAGACCTCGGGAAGTCCAATCAATACGCTCCTGGTATTCGGTTAATCCCCGCCAAAAGACGAAAGCTGTCAGAATGCATAATCCGAGTGCCAGCTTGCACCCTGTCGAGGAGTGTCGCCACGCCCAAACGATGAAAAGCCATACCGCCAATGCGTAAAAAAAGGAAAACAATAGAAAATAAGCAAAGTAGGCCAACGAGAGAACGGCTGTGTCCCCAAGAGCTGGCGAGATCCCCCAAAAAGGTAAGTGGCTGCAAACATAGGAAACGGGCCAGAATACCACTGCAGTAGTTTCGGAAGGGATTCCGAAGAGACACAGCAAAGTCACAACTGTGAAAATGAATGCAGCCCGATTTCTGCTGAAGAAAACCGTCAGCTTTAATCCCACCCACTTATGTAGCCGGGCATTGCTCTCCTGCGGAGCAGGCGAAGGATCTATCAGGTTCGATTTCAAGGACGTTCCTCTTCAGTAATGACCAGCTAATTATACTAAGTCTTGCTTCGAAAGAAAGGAGGTTTACCGCATAATCTTCATCTTGGATTCTCAATTGCGGAGGACTGCCGCCCATGATCATCCCCCACTGTGTAGCAGTTCCTCGTGAGTCGGCTCACTAGTCTCTTTGTAGGCTCCTGCTCTCACCACGCGCTTGCCTCCTCGAAGCGAGCTCCCCGTTCAGAGAGCAGCGGCTTGACGTTAAGCCACGTTAAACATAGTATTACATTATGATCAAAACGATCACCAAAATAGGTAATTCTCAAGGGATCATCTTGGAAGCTGCGCTCATGGATATGGCGCATCTTAAGGCAGGCGATGAATTGAATTTGGAAATCCACGCAGGAGGCACAATCACTCTGACTCCGATTCGTCCACGCCCGTCCAAAGAAGCTATTTCAAAGACTATCAAGGTGACCATGAAAGATTACGCCCGGACAATGAAAAAGCTCGCATGAGCATCCCGGCTGAAATTTGCTTTCATCTGACGCCTGAAATTGTCCTCGAGATCCATACCGAAGCGATCGCCCGGTTTGGTGGTTCGGATGGAGTGCGCGAACAGGCCCTCCTCGAATCGGCGGTGGCCGCTCCACAAGCCAGCTTCGGCGGCAAGTCACCTTATGCGGATCTTGTCGAGGTCGCGGCAGCCTATCTGTATTATCTCTGCCAAAATCATCCCTTTATTGATGGAAACAAGCGGACGGCTCTCGGTGCTTGCATCGTCTTTTTGCGGCTGAACGGAATTGAGCCTCAACCTGACAGCCCCGAATGGGAGGGACTAACTTTGGACGTAGCGGCGGGTGCGCTGGACCGGAATGGAGCTACTGCTCGTTTACGAAAACTTCTGCCAAAACATTGACTCCTCGCCTCTGTGGCCGACATTTGGACTATCCGCCACGGCCAAACCGGAGGCTCAAGTAGCGAAGTCGCTTTAAACGCTCAACCAGCAGTGCGGTTTAAACTAGAGCCGAGAATAGCTCATTCAGAATTTTCAGAGTATCCTCAATGCCGACGAGGGTAAAATGCGATTATCCCCAGGCCCAGACCAATGAGGATGCAGCCGACCCCATAGAGACGGGCGCCGTTTTTAGTCACGTGCTCCGGTCTGGGTGCTGGTCCCAAGCCAACCCTGCCACTCCCCGAGTGATGCACGACCATTTCAAAGGGCCGAATAGTCATCCAGGTGCCCGCGCAAATAAATACACAAGCGATTGCTAATGCTCCTTTTTCGATACCTTTGAAACGCTTCTTTTTCGTGATGTGCCGTTTCATAAAATGGATGCTAGACGCTGCAGATTGGTGAACTCGTTATTGGCCCGTTCACAGCGTTACATTTAGAGAAATGGACGAGTGAAATTCCCTGAGGCGAGCAACTCAGGTAGGTCGCCACATATTTCAGGCTTTGATATAAGGACACGGCAGGTGCATTGGCGGTCGCCGTGGAAACGGTCAAGACTCTGCCATGCGGTACCCGGCGTTCGAATTCGGACACCAGCGCGGTGGCAATTCCTTGGCGGAAATGGGCAGGGCTGACGATCAAGCGGGTAATTACAGCTGAATTTGATTGCTCATTGAAGGATAGCACGGCGACGAGGATGCCACTGATATTGAAGCCGAGAAAGGTGTCAGACGACGTTTGCAACTCTTGGATCGAGATTTTCAGCGGGGGGAAATCAGCGCAGCCGATCAACTCGGCTTCAATGGCGTACGCGGCTTGCACCACCGCATGGATCTGGACTGCAACGGCATACTCACTCGGTGATGTTTCTGAGATCATCAGGTTGGTTTCAGCGTGTATCCACCTCCCATCAATCTACTCCGGTCAGTTCAGTGAGGGATTTTGTCTGATCAAAGGTTATTATCATTGTGCACGCACTCAGGCGTATGTTTCTAACCCAAGGCTACCTGGTCGTGGAAGAAACGAAAGTGGATTTGGGATCCCGACCTTTGGGCCCGGAGAGCAGTTTTGACCTGGTTTTGGGATCCAATCTGAAGTCTGACCCGCTCTGACTGATAGCCGCTCGTGAGGCCTGACCGTAACCACTTTGTGAACAGGGTCTTCGAAAATCAGGTGGAGCTTGTTCTGCAAAACTTGGAACCAGATACACTCCTTAAAAGTTTGCGTTTAACAGCGAAATTGTGCAAGCGTTGGGGTCGCATTGTCGTGCCGTATGCAAAAAGCCATCATAACCGCCGTGGGTCTTCTGGCCGTTGCTGCTTTGCATTCTCCTGCTACTCCATTCAGCTTTGATTCAGTCGACGTCCAAAGACAAATCGCCGACAACACCACAACCGTTTCCATCCTGGACGCGACAAGCTCTGATCTCATCAATGACCTGAACGTATTCGTCGACTTAGACCATTCCTGGGTCGGTGATCTTCGAATTTCCATCCGGCACGAAAACACTGGAACTGAAGTGGTGCTTTTCAACCGGGCGGGTGGTTTCTTTCAGGATATCCGGAAGGTGACCTTTGATGACCAGGCATCCGTGTCGTTCACGGATCCTAGCCTCACCCCTACCTTCGGACCTGGGTCGTTTCGGCCCCAATCCGGTAATCTATCCCTGTCCAGTTTCGACGGCGAAAGCCTGAATGGTGCCTGGACTCTGACCATCGAAGATTTGGAAGTCGGCTATAATGGCCGCTTACGATCCTGGAGCCTTCGCGGAGACGCGAGTGCTCCCAGTGTTCCGGATGCCGGCTCAACCTTATCACTGTTCCTGCTGGGAATCCTTCCCTGCGCCGTCGCTGGACACTTTTTACGGCGAGCTAAGAGACTGAGCTGAACGTCCCAGTGCAGGAGCAGGCGAGTATCAGCCCCTGCAGACTCATTGAACCCGGCACTTTCAGGCGATTGACGCCAGAGCAGTGTAAATTGGCCGCGCGATGAACCATCAGCGTTGCCAATGGCTCGCAGTTCGTTCGCCTGAAAAGATTAAATGGGCAAGCCTCCGACCTCAGCAAGGGCAGCAAAACTGATTGACCCTGGAGGAACCTGCCTCATAGAATTGGGGCATGTCCCAGACAGCCACTGCCAGAATACTCCTAGGCTTTCTCGCTTTCACCAGCCTCGCCACTATTTCGGTAGCTGCGGACAAAAGCAAAGGCGTTCAGATCACCGATGCCGATGGCAAGGTACGCGTTGAGATTAACGGCGAACTTTTTACTGAGTATGTTTATCAAGGCGCCCCCCATGTTTATTATTATCCGGTGCTTGGCCCTGGCGGTTTAAAAATGACCCGCGACTTCCCCATGGTTCCGGATTCGGTTGGCGAAGACCATGATCACAAGCACCAGCGCTCTATGTGGTATTCGCACGGGGAGGTCAACGGTATCGACTTTTGGTCGGAGGAAGCCAGGGCTGGCAAGATCGTCCACGACAAATTCCTGGAGCTCAAATCCGGTGAAGAGTCAGGCGTAATTCGTTCCACTTGCAAATGGATCGCCCCGGACGACAGCGTGGTTTGCACCGATGAACGCACCTTCCGTATTTATAACCGGCCTGACAAGGAGCGGCTCTTTGATTTTGAGGTCACGGTCAAAGCCGGTGAAAAGCCCGTCGTCTTTGGTGATACCAAGGAAGGCTCCTTTGGTATTCGCATCGCCGAATCCATGCGCTTGAGCCATGGCAAAAACAAGCCTGGTGAAGGAAAGATTGTGCTTAGCAGCGGCGACACCGACGACAAGGCCTGGGGCAAGCACGCCGAATGGTGTGATTATTATGGTCCGGTGCAGGGTAAAACCGTCGGCATCGCCATTTTTGATAATCCACAAAACCCCCGGCATCCGACCACCTGGCACGTGCGCGACTACGGTCTCTTCGCAGCCAATCCCTTCGGCCTGCACGATTTTGAAAAGAAGCCGAAAAACACGGGCGATCTCACCATTGAACCCGGTAAATCGGTCACTTTCCGCTATCGTGTTTATATGCACGAAGGCAACACCAAACAAGCTCAAGTCGCAGAACGCTACAAAGATTACTCCGGTGGAAAATAAATCATCTTTTTCGCTTCCCGAAGAGCGGCTTGCAAACCGACCCTTAAATAAACCGGCCCATCCCAACGTCTAGTTATACCAACCAATCAGCCTATGAAAAACATGAACCGCAGGAGATTTCTCCGGAACACCGCTTTAACCGCCGCAGCTTTCAGTTTGCCAGTCCGCTCCTGGTCTCAGGTGAAGGGCGCCAATGGCGATATCCGTGTGGCCATTGTAGGATTCAATGGCCAAGGTAGCGGCGACATGGAGGGCTTCCGAAAGCTCCCAGGGGTGAGAGTGGTGGCTCTTTGTGATGTTGATAAGAAAGTCCTGGCTGGAGGTGAACGGAAGTTTAAAGATTTAGGGGAGCCTATCCAAACGTACACGGACGTCCGCAAACTTCTCGAAAACAAAGATATTGATGTTGTCCACACCGCAACACCCAACCACTGGCATGCCCTGATCGCCATCTGGGCCATCCAGGCTGGCAAGGATGTTTATGTCCAGAAGCCGGTTTCCCATAACGTGTTTGAAGGCCGCCAGATTGTGAATGCGGCGCGCAAATATAACAAAATGGTGCAGACCGGCACCCAGAGCCGATCGAGCCCAGCCATCCGCGAGGCGGTGGAGTGGGTCAGGGCCGGCAACCTTGGCAAGATCCAGATTGCGCGTGGGACCTGTTACAAACGCCGTGCGAGCATTGGAAAAGTTTCGGGTCCTCAGCCCATTCCGGCCGACATCGATTACGACCTCTGGTGCGGTCCGGCCCCCAAGACCCCACTCATGCGGAAACGGCTGCATTATGATTGGCATTGGGTTTGGGCGACGGGCTGCGGAGATTTGGGAAATCAGGGCATTCACCAGATGGATATTGCCCGCTGGTTTTTGGGTGAGAACGAGCTTTCTCCGCGTGTCTTCAGCCTCGGAGGCCGCTTTGGCTACGTGGATGACGGCGAAACCCCCAACACTCAAATTATTTATCACGACTACGCCAAGGCTCCTTTGATTTTCGAGGTCCGCGGCTTACCCACCAAAACAGACTCCAAAGACATGGATAAATATATGGGCTCTGATATTGGAGTGCTGGTTCACTGCGAGGGAGGTCACGTGTTTATTCCAAGCAATTACAAGCAGGTGACTGCGTATGATAGGGACGGAAAGAAGATCAAAGAGTTCACGGGGAGTGGCAATCACTATGCAAACCTGATCGAAGCCGTGCGCAGCCGCAAGACAAGCGACCTGCACGCCGACATCCTGGAGGGCCATCTCTCCAGCGCGTTATGTCACACTGGCAATATCTCTTATCGCCTCGGCAAGAAGGTCTCTCCTGACGAGGCTCGCGACGCTATCAAGAGCGACAAGGATGCTGAAAAAACCTTTGCGCGGATGGAGGAGCACCTGAAGAACAACGATGTCAGCCTGAATAGCACAAAAGTCACCATGGGCGCCTTTCTGAAGATGGACGGTAAAGCCGAGAAGTTTATCGGAAACGGCCTGTTTGGCAGCAGCAAAGCCAACCACCTGTTGACCCGCGAATATCGCAAACCTTTTGTGGTGCCGCAGAGTGTTTAATCTCTAACTCTCAGGTGAAGGGGCGGCCGGAAGGCCGTCCCGAACTTTTATTCGACACCTATGAAAAGTGCCTTCCGATCCGCTACCATCCTCTCTGGGCTGATCCTTTCGTTCACAACGCAACACACTGCCTTGGGGGCTGATAAATTGGAGGGCATCCCGGAGGGCTACAAACTGCAGTATTCGCAAAATTTCGAAAAACCAGATAGCATCAAGGATTTCCTTTTTACCGACGCCCAAGCCTGGAGGCTCTCAAAAGATAGCGACAACACATCACTCGAACTCTTCGGAAAGAGCAAATACAACCCGAAAGACCGCTCACCTTTCAACATAGCTTTGCTGGCAGACCGAGTTTTCGGCGACTTTGTTTTGGATGTGGAACTGATGTCTACGGTAAAGCCGTATCCGCATCAGGATATGTGCCTATTCTTCGGCTTCGAAGCCACCAACAAATTTTATTATACGCACATTGCGGTAAAACCTGATCCCATCAAAGCGGAGTCTCATGCGCATGATATTTTTATTGTGAACGACGCTCCCAGGCTGGCCACCGCCAAAGAGGTGTCCAATGGCGTTACATGGGGCGACAAAACCTGGCACAAAGTGCGAGTGGAGCGGAAGGTCGCGGACGGCAGCATTAAAGTCTACTTTGACGACCTGTCCAAACCGATTATGACCGGCACGGAAAAAACCTTCAGTAGCGGCTACATCGGTTTTGGTTCGTTTGATGACTTGGGCAAAGTGGACAATATCAAAATCTACAGTCCTAAAGTCGCATCGAAGAAAACATTCTTTTTCCAAAAGGCTGCTATTGAATGAAAAAGGACGCCCGCAAAAGGCGTCCTTAATTATACACTCAGCAGGCTGATACCTGCTCCTCGATCAAGTCCTCTTCTCATCGGCATCAATAAAGTCCACGAATCCTTTTATTTCCGCCCGGTGGGCCATTCCAGCCTGTTCTTTGCGCATCTTTAAGCGCTCTTGAAGTGCCTGGTCATCGGCTTTGGGGTAATTCAGCATGCCTTCCGCGTGTGCTTTCTTTTCTACGTCCGTTTTTTTGACATTCTCTCGGACCCAATCGCACACTTCGCCATCGGAAATAGTGTTGCGAACGACTTCAATAAATTGCTCGTGCGTCAGCCCGGCAGCCCTGAGCCATGCTCCATCGAACCCTTTGCCAAAGTTATCCTGGTAGTCCTTTGGTAATTTGCCTGCCAGGTGCAGGCGGATTTTGTCGATGTAACGCGGCAGGTGCATCCAGCCATTCATGGTCTCACGAGGACTTCTTGGGTAGATAATCTTTTTGGACATGCGCCCATTGTTCAAAGCCGCGGAACTTTGAGCAAACCAAAATTTCGTTTCCCAATCAGGCATCTTCACCACATGTTTGAAGCAGGATGATTGAGAATTTTGATTACGATGTGGCCATTATCGGCGGTGGCAGTGGTGGTTACGCCGCGGCTCGCACTGCCTCCAGCGCCGGTCTGCGCACCGTGGTGATTGAAGGCGGTGACCAGGTAGGCGGCTTATGTATCCTGCGCGGATGTATGCCAACCAAAGCGCTGCTTTACGCCTCGGAAGTCATGCACCTTTCCCGCCATGCCGGGGTTTGGGGGATTCATAACGAGAAAACAGCCTGGAATTTCGATGAAGTTATGGCCCGCAAGGATCGGTTGATCCAGGATTTCGCCGATTACCGGCGACAGCAGCTAACGGATGGTCGCTTCGAATTCATCCGAGCCATGGCACGGTTCGAGAACCAGCACACCCTCGCCTTGAGCAATGGCCAGAAGCTCACCGCCAGGAATTTTATCATCAGCACTGGCTCTATTGTGGCCCCAACGCCCTCGCATCACCTGAAAAACATTGGATACATCACCAGTGATGAGGCGCTGACTCTTCGCAAATTGCCCAAGTCCATGATCGTCCTTGGAGGCGGTGCCGTGGCTGTTGAGTTTGCCCAATTTTTTCTCAGGTTCGGGGTCAAAGTCACATTGCTCCAGCGTAGCTCGCATATCCTGCGAGACTTTGACACCGATGCCGCTAAGGAACTCGAGCGCGTTTTCGAGCGCGAAGGGATGGACGTCTATGCCTCCACCCGCCTCACGGATGCGTGGGAAACCGGCAGTATGAAGGGTGTCGCGTTTGACTGCGCAGGCAAGGAAATCCGGGTGGAAGCGGAAGAGGTGCTCTTCGCCTTGGGGCGCATTCCAAACACCGAACCGCTGAACCTGGTACAAGCAGGCTTGGATACGTCACAGCACACCATCATCACAAATGAACGCATGCAAACGAGCATTCCGCATATCTATGCGGTTGGCGATTGCACTGGCCCCTACGAAATCGTCCACATCGCCATTCAGCAGGGCGAAGTGGCAGCCCACAATATCGCCCATCCAGAGAAGCCCAGGAGCGTGGATTATCGTCTCCTCATCAACGTCGTCTTCACTGAGCCCCAGGTCGCCACGGTTGGACTTACCGAGAAAATTGCCATGCTCCATCACATTCCCTACCTTACTGCCAGCTACCCGTTCAGAGACCATGGTAAATCGCTCATCATGGAAGCAAAAGACGGATTTGTGAAACTGCTGGCCGATCCGAAATCCGGAGAAATTTTGGGCGGATGCTGTGTTGGTCCTTCGGGAGGAGAACTCATCCACGAAATTGTGGCAACCATGGCCAAACGCATGACGGTCAACGAACTCGCCGCCCTGCCACACTACCATCCAACGTTGGCGGAAATTTGGACCTATCCAGCGGAAGAATTGGCCGAGAAAATAGGTTGATGCGTAAAGAGGAGTCTGCCGTGGTTGCCGATCCTCGAAGGACAAAATCAAAAGCCACGCTCTTCAGCGTGGCTTCCTTTTAAAACTTCAGTTGGAACGTCTCTGAGCTAGGCCGTATTTGCCTGAGCCCAATCACCTAAACGAATGTATTCCCTGATCTTTCTTCGTTCGTAACGATGCTTCAGCGCCTTAACGGGGCGGTCATCGATTTTACGGAACGAGTTTTTGGGATTTCGTATGATTTCACTTATCAAGTCCAACGTTTTCGGCATAGTAACGTTTCCTTTCTTCAATCAGAACTGTAGCGGGAATGATGCCAATGGAGCGAACCAAGAAGTGAACTGCTCTCGGTTGCGCTGTTAGCATTAACCCATTTGCAGCTCATCGAAAATTAGATGCATCACCATGAATGAAAGTTCAAATTAAATTTGAAGTGAATTGCGGCAGGTGGTCACAAAACAACATTTCAGGTTGCCTCTTTTTGTTCAAGAAGCCTTTGTAAACGCTCCGGATTCCCACTCCTTTTCAACCTGGTGCGTAATCATGCGTAGTCCGGCCTTCTCATAAGCCGAACGGATCTTCCCGAATTGCGTTTGCAGAATACCTGCCAAAAGAAGATGACCTCCCGGCTTTAAACGGTTGATAATACGAACCTTCTGCTCGAGGAGCAGGTCGTAGATCAGGTTCGCGCACACCACGTCAAATGGACGGGCGGGTGCCAATGGAATCTTAGTTAAATCCTTCCGGCTGAGCCGTATTCGGGTCAGGACCAGGTTCTGTTCCGCATTGGCCTTGGCAACTCTAACTGCTTCAGGATCAAAATCAAACGCCTCCACTGGGGCGTAGCCAAGCTTTGCGGCCGCGATGGCCAGGATGCCAGAGCCGGTCCCAATATCTAGGAAAGCTTGTTTTGTTTCGTCCCGCCGACAGGCGGCTAACTGGTCCAGGCAAAACTTGGTCGTCGCATGCTGCCCAGTGCCAAAGGAAAGCCCCGGATCCAGGATAATTTCCTTCTGCCCTTGCTTCAGCTTTCGCTTAATCCAGCTGGGCCGAATCAAAAGGGACCGCCCAATTTCCATAGGCTTGAAGTGCTTCTTCCACGACTCCGCCCAATCCTCTTTCCGAACGGACTCCACTGAAATGGTGCCCGGACCAATATCGAGCCCGCATTCTTGCAAATATTGCAAACCTGCCCGCAATTCCTGCTCCGCGCGCCGGCTCCAATCAGACTTTTTCTGGAGGTAAACCGTGGCCACTTGTTCCCCCGTTTCCGCATTTGAATAAAACGACGGAGTCTGGCCGAACATGCGGCCCAATAGTTCCAGCGTGGCCTCCTCCGATTCCGGGGAAATGGAAACAGAAACTTTTCGCAGGACCTTTTCTGGTTTTAAGGGAGATCGCGCCATGGCGTGAAATTCAATAGCTGCACTTCGGTTTTCCTTGGGTGATAATCGATTTGCGTGAGGCTTGCGTAATCCACTTCAAAGAACGAGGTTTTCCGAAGCGAAATATCCAGGAGAATAGAAAGCATCATCCTGATGACACCCCCATGGCAATAAATGGCCACGGTTTCGCCCGGGTGATGATCCAAAATTATCTTCAACACAGGTTCCACTCGAGCGCGGAATGTTTTGCCGCATTCCGCGTCTTTGATGGCGGCGTCTTCCAGCTGATGCAGCCAGTCATAGGCGCTTACCTTGTGCTGCTCTAGGACCTCCTCCCAGCCCAGCCCGGTCCAGCAGCCGAAATCCACTTCCCGCAGATCTTCAAACGTCGTGGGAACTGCTTTCAGATGGGGTAAATGTGGAGCCAGCGTTTGCTGAACGCGCTTCATGGGGCTCGCATACACAGCATCGAAGTGAGTTCTTTTGAGATAATCGGACAGAAGCTGGGCTTGCTCCCTGCCCAGATCGGAAAGATCCATGTCAATCTTGCCGCCAAACTTGCGGTGATAACGGGGTTCTACTTCGCCGTGGCGCAGCAGAAACAAACGAGTCGGTTCAGTCATCTGCTATTTTAACAACAATTCGTTTTACGCCAAGGCCGCTTGTTGGATGGTCCCCAATTCCTTGATCCCCTGCTTGCCCACGGAGAGCAGTTGCGCGAGTTGGTCCTCGCTGAAAGTCGCTTCCTCACCCGTGCCTTGGAGCTCAATGAACTCACCCTTGGCGTTCATCACCAGATTCATGTCGACTGCTGCTGCCACATCTTCCGTATAGCAAAGGTCCAGAAGTGGCACGCCGCCCACAATCCCAATGCTCACGGCAGCCACAGGGCTCAACAAGGGATTCACCGAGAGCTTGCCGTCGGTTGTAAGTTTGCGAATTGCGAGGATTAACGCAACATAGGCTCCCGTAATCGCTGCCGTGCGCGTTCCGCCATCTGCCTGCAGGACGTCGCAATCCACCCAGATCGTGCGAGAGCCAAGTTTTTCCAGATCGATGGCAGCCCGCATGGCGCGGCCAATCAGTCTTTGAATTTCCTGGGATCGGCCGTCCAGCTTGCCTTTGGAAATATCACGTTGCTTACGTTGCAAAGTCGAGTACGGGAGCATGGAGTACTCAGCCGTAATCCAACCTCCAACCACACCTTGCTCTTTCATCCAGCGTGGAACCGTTTCTTCAACCGTCACCCCGCAGATGACTCGCGTGTTGCCACATTCCACGAGGGTGGACCCAGTCGCATAAGGCGCAATGTGATTCTGGAAGCGCACAGGCCGCAATTGATTCCATTGGCGGCCATCGGCCCTGGTTTGGCCTGTTGTTGCTTTTGCCTGTCCGGAAAGATCATTGATCATCGCGGTCGAATGCTAAACCTCGACGTGGCGTGGAGCAACCTTGAAGTAGGCTAAACGCCAATCCCATGTTTCAAACAATACGCGGCGTTGCGGGCGTACTTTTCGGCGGAGTGGCGCAACGCAATTAATTCATCTTCCCGCAATGGTCGGATGACCTTGGCCGGAGCCCCAAGTACTAGGGAACCGTCAGGCACTTTGGTATTTTGCGTGACCAAGGCCTTGGCTCCAATCAGGCAGCGATTCCCGATCACCGCTCCGTCCAGGACTACTGCGCCCATGCCGATCAACGTTTCATTTCCAACGGTGCACGCGTGCACGATCGCAGAGTGACCGATCGTGACGTAGTCGCCGACGATGCAAGGGAACTCGTCAGCAAGGTGCAGCACTGCATTATCCTGTACGTTTGTAAAATTGCCGATGCGGATCTGGTTGATGTCCCCCCGCAGGACGGCGTTGTACCAGACGCTAGAATGGTCACCGAGCGTGACGTCCCCGACAACGACTGCCCCTTTCGCGAGGTAAACATCCTTCCCGAATTGCGGTTCCCGTTTCAAAAACGTCTCAAGCTGCTTTTCCACATCACTCATTCAGGAATGTTAACCTCTCTTCAAAAAATAAAAAAGTGTGGCAATGCATTCTCAGCATGTTCGAACCCGGATTGCGTCTGCAGGTACGCGCGGCAAAAGCTGCGCTTGTCTTTTTGATGGGGTAATCGGACTCTAAGGCTGTTGTTGGCCAGGAAACCTTGCGGTTTGGTCGGCAAGGTGTATTCTGCGTATTATCAGCTATTTACATGAGTAAAGAAGTTGAGGGTAATCACGGGCCTTTGCGGCGTCGAAGGCGAATCCCTAGGTCCTTCAAGGATCTGACGCCGAGCAATCACTTCAACCCTGGGACCTTCTTCTACGAAATGGTTTGGAAAGCCTGGCTCACCAAACGGACCGGCGAACACAAACGACCTGTTTTTCCCAGACTTCAATACGGTGATGTTGCCATCACTTGGATTGGCCACGCATCCTTTTTGGTGCAGTTCAACGATTTGAACGTGCTGATTGACCCCAACTTTGCCAATTGGCTCTTTCTGCTCAAGAGGCTTAGGCGCGCCGGTTGCCGGATTTCCGATTTGCCGCCGATTGATTTGGTGCTGCTAACCCACGCACATTTCGATCACTTTCACAAACCTACTTTACGGAAAATTCCAACGCCCAAGCTGGGTGTGATGCCGTGGGGCGTGGGTGATCTCGCGCATGACTTGGGCTTTGGCCGTGTGCTGGAATTGCAAACCTGGGAAAGCTTCTCCCACGGAGATTGGAAAGTCACGCTCACCCCCTGCAAGCATTGGGGCGCCCGGACAATCCATGACGAGCATCGGGGCGCGGGAGGCTTTATCCTGGAGCACCAGGGCCGGAGTATTTATCACGCGGGCGATAGCGCCTACTTCGACGGGTTCAAAGAAATTGGCCAGCGGTGCCCGCCGGAGATAGCCCTGCTGCCCATTGGAGCCTATTATCCGGATTCCTTTCGACATGTGCACATGGGGCCCGACGAAGCGATGAATGTCTTCCGCGACGTCAAAGCCAAATGGTTTGTGCCAATGCATTACGGCGCATTTAAGCTTTCGTTCGAGGAAATGGACGCGCCTCCCAAATGGCTGAAGGAAATCGCTCATCGCGATGAAATGACCCACCACTTGGTCATGTTGGATGAAGGCGTGCCGCACATCTTCCCCAAAGGCCGGCAGCCCGCGAAATAGCCGCCTGCTGGGACGATGTTCCTCAGGCCAACAGATCTCGAATCACATGACCGTGCACATCCGTTAGGCGTCTTTGGATGCCGTTGTGATAAAAGGTCAGCCGTTCATGGTCAAGACCCAGCAGTTGGAGCACGGTAGCGTGCAAATCGTAAACGCTGACTGGCTTCTCGGCGGCGGAATAGCCTACTTCGTCTGAGCTTCCATAGCGAAAACCGGGCTTTACCCCCGCTCCAGCCATCCAAATGGTAAAAGCGTGCTGATGATGATCCCGGCCTTTTCCGGTGGCACCCTCGGTGAACGGCGTCCGGCCAAATTCAGTGGTCCAAAGGACCAGCGTGTCATCCAGCAGCCCACGAGATTTCAAATCCTTGAGCAGGCCTGCCACCGGTTTATCCATCGTCACCGCTTGCGTGGTATGGTTATCGACGATGTTCTCGTGTCCGTCCCAGTTAATGCGCGGCTGGCCGAAAGCCCCGCCATTGAATAACTGGACAAAACGCACCCCTCGCTCAATCAAACGGCGAGCCAGCAGGCAATTGCGGCCGAAACCCGCCGTCTTTTCTGAATCCAGCCCATAAAGATTTTTTGTGGCTTCGGTTTCCTTTTCAAGGCTGACCACATCAGGAACACTCATCTGCATGCGGGCTGCCAGCTCGTAGGATCGAATTCGCGCGGCCAGGCTGGTATCCCCCGGATTTGCGTCTGCAAACTCACGGTTCATGGCGTCAAGCATTCCCATTTCGGCTTTGCGCCTCTGCGGATGAATGCTCTTGGGTGTTGCCAAATCCACAATCGGATCGCCCGATGTGCGAAAGGCCACTCCCTGGTGCACGGCTGGAAGAAACCCTGAGTTCCAGTTGATGGCTCCCCCTGCGGGCAATTGCCGGGAATCGGGCAGCACAACAAACGCCGGCAGGTCCTGATTTTCCGATCCTAGTCCATACGAAACCCAGGCGCCCATGCATGGAAATCCATTCATGGTAAAACCAGAGTTCATCTGGAAAGTGGCGGGGGTATGATTGGAACTTTTCGCCACCATGGAATGGATGAAAGTCATGTCATCCACGCAGGTCGCCAAATGAGGAAACAGATCGCTCACTGGCATCCCTGTTTGCCCATATTGCCGGAACTCAAACGGACTCTTGAGCAATTTGCCGGGCCTGCCGAAGAACGTGTCCAGCTTGCCCTTGTTCGTCAGTTCCTGGCCGTTGTATTTGGCCAGGTCCGGCTTGTGATCAAACGTATCCACGTGGCTCACGCCCCCGCAGGCGTAAATATGGATGACGCGTTTCGCACGGGCGGGAAAGTGCGGAGGTTTTGGAGCGTAGGGTGATTGGGGCATCTCCGCCGCTCGCGCCTGTTCTCGTTGGAGGAGGCAAGCCAGGGCGATGCCGCTCATGCCGCTCGCTGCCTGCCAAAGGAAGTGGCGGCGTGTCAGCAGCGACGAGGGCAGGGGAGTATTGTTCATGGCATCTCTCCTTATTTAACGTATAAAAGCTCGCTCGAATTCAAAACCACCCAGCACAGGCTTGGCATCCCGTTCTCTGCTGCAAATGTGCTGGCTCGTTTGAGCTCGTTCTTCTCCGGTTTTCGGGCGTAAGCTAATTTCCAGGCAAGTTTAATTTGGTTTTCCAACTCTTTGCCGGCTTCACGTTCCAGACGAGCCGCAAAATCCCCGGCCTGCCGTTGGACGAAGCTGCTGTTCATCAAACCCAGTGATTGGATCGGAGTTGTAGTCACCGCCCGGGAAGGAGTTTTGGTGGATGGGTCGGGGCAATCCAGTGAGTCCAGCAGCGGGTCGCGTCCTGATTGCACATTCACCCGGTAAACACTGCGCCGGTTGAACTCAGGTTCGGAGCGGTCCACCAGGTTGTAAAAGTAGGAGTTGTTGATCGTGATGTTGAAAGGTCGGAACCCCGGGCCTGAAGCTTCCAGGTTCAGATTCCCGCTCAGCCAGAGGATTGAATCACGCACCTCTTCCGCTTCCAGGCGACGAATCGGAAAATGCCAAAGCTGCCGATCCTCTCCGTCCAATTGGGCAGCTCGCTCCTGTTCAGGCACTTTCGCATCTCTCCCGCTCTGCTGGTAGGCGCTCGAAAGGAGAATCAGCCGGTGAAGCGCTTTGATGCTCCCACCACTCCGTTGAAATTCTGAAGCCAGCCAGTCCAAAAGTTCGGGGTGGGAAGGTTTTTCGCTGTTGGCACCGAAATCATTTGGCGTGCTCACCAGCCCTCGGCCAAAATGGTAATGCCACACCCGGTTTACCAGCACCCGGGGAGTAAGCGGATTG
>JAQGOV010000724.1 GCA_028293425.1 Verrucomicrobiales bacterium | reverse complement strand
CGAGGCCTGTTCACTGGCCCCTTCGGCCATCTGCTGGCTGCTCTGGCTCACCTGCCCCGAGGCCGAGGACACCTGCTCGCTGCCTTCGGTCAGCGAGGCGATCACTTTGTTCAACGCGTTGGAGATGGAACGGCTCAGGAAAATCCCGATCAGGGCGCCGCAAGCGACGGACAGGATGAGCCCGATGATGATGCCCAGCTTGGCGCTGGAAACATCTCCCTTCAGATCCTGCGCGGATTTCGTGCCTTCGGTCTTGTTGAATTCCACGAGATCGCCGACCGCTCCCACGTATTTGTCGTAAGCGTCGTTGAAGGGACCGTCCAGAACGGCCTTCGCCTCTTTTTCCTTGTTCAGCCTGCTGAGCGGAAGGAGTTGGTTCTCGACGACCGCCTGGAACGCCTGGCCTAAGGGGGCGATGGCATTGAAGAGCTCCCGATCGCGCGCCTCGAAAATGGTCGCCTGGTATTGCTCCAAGGTCTTGGCGGTTTCCGTCCGGTTCTCCGCCATCTCCTTTTCCACGCGTTCCATTTCAGGTTTTTCCGTGCACAGCATATGCCGGGCGGCCAGCTCCATTTCCCGATCGATGAGCCCTTTCGCCTTGTCCACCAGGATGATGCCCGGCATGTTGTCCATGGTGATGGCGTCGGAAGACTCCTTGATCTGGGTGAGCCGGAAGTAGGCGAAAGCGCCCAGGGCCGCGGCTATCAGAACCACCGTGAAAAATCCGAGGTTCAGCTTCCAGCTCAGGCTAAGTCTTGCGAACATGTACTCTCCTTGAAGGGTGCGGCGGACCGGATGGAAATTTCCGGGGTAACTTGTGTGTTTCGTGTGGCAATCGCTTGAATCGGCAACGGGAAAATGGTATCAAGAGGGTGCGATGCGAGTCAACGGCAATCTTGAAATCGCCCGTGCAATGTGTGCGTAACGCGGATGACAATGACTTATATTGATTCAAGCCAGATTTCCCAAGGTAACGTATGAGATACGGTGGATTTCAAAACGTTGAAAGTGCTAGACTCCCCTTTTTTCAGACCGGGTTTATTGTTAATTACGAATCTGCCGTGTCCCGGGATAAGGAGGGATGATTGCAGCGGCGGAAAAAGCGTGACGCGGGTCTGAAGACTGAGGTCGTGCTGGAGGCGCTCAAAGGCGCCAAGACGCTGAAGCAATTGGCGGCGGAGCACGGCGTCCATCCCGTGCAGGTTTCCGCATGGAAGAGGATTTTCCGCGCGGGCGTGAATGGGATCTTCTCCGGGAGCGAGGCCGGGGATGCGTCGGCGCAGCGCGAGATCGCGAAGCTCCGGGGGAAGATTGCGTCGCTCCGGTCCGAGTACGATTGGATGCGGAAGACCCTGGCCGGCATGGAGCCGGAAGCCCGCCGCAGGTTGCTGGCGCCCGCGGGAGCGGGGATCTCCCTACGGAGGCAGTGCCGGCTGTTGGGGATCACCCGTTCGACCTTGTACTATCGCAAAAAGGGAGAGCGGTCGGAAAACCTGGAGCTCATGGAAAAGATCAAAGCCATCGCCGCGCTGTTTCCCGACTTCGGAGTGCTCAGGATAACCCGGGTTTTGCGGGAGGACGGCCGCTTGGTCAATCCCAAGCGCGTGCGCCGATTGATGCGCAAGCTGAGTCTGCTGATGGTCTTCCTGCAATCCTCGCCCATCGTGCCCGTTCTCCGGAGCCTGCATTTCCATCATGCGCTGCGGATTCTTTAACGAACATCCATGGTTTTCATGGTCCGGAATAAAGGGAGGCCTTCCGAGGCGTCCGGAAGCAAGGGTTGCGAATCGTCGTGAAAAAGGGCAGGCGAAAAATGCGTCAAGGCGGACTTGGGTAATCCGCGCGCAGGGCTTTAAGGAATCATCTGGGGCGGATCATCCCGATGCTGAAATTCACGACCAGCGATGGAGAAGACGGGTTTTCGGCCGCTCCGACATCGGCCCATTCCCATTGAAGCCCGCCGTACAAAGCCCAAGCGTTCATCCCGCCCGGGTTTCTCCCGAAATTCCTTTGGTAGCCCGCCCCGCCGCCCAAGCGCCAGGCGGAACCGGTGGCCGGGAAGCCGTCGGCTTGGGAAAGTCCGCCGGCAGCATAGGCGGCGAATCCTTCCAGCGAGAAGCTCGCTTGATCCGAAACGGCATGGCCCGCGGCGGCGAGAAAGGTTCCCGTCCATAGGTCTTTCACATCCGGCGAAGTGACCGCGGAGAAGGAACCTTGATCCGTATAGCTTACCGCGAGATTCGCGTCCCGGCTCCAACCCGCGGAGGGCTCGTGCCCGGCCACGGCGGTGATGGAGACGGACGAAGAGGCGATGCCGCTTTGATCGAAGGTCCATGAAGGCGATGCATACAGAGCCAAGCCATTGTCCGATCCGAGGTCACTGGCGAAATGTCCCGTGCATGCGAAGAAGCCGCTCTTCTGGATATCGTCGGAGCCCGCGGCGGCCGCGCCGATCACTCCTGCGATATCGGCCCAGGAGGTCAGCCCGGTCACCAGAGAAGTCAAAGCCGAGAAAGAAGAGGATCCTGCGGAGCCTGGAAAAGTATGCACGTTGGCGTAACCCAAGGTGTTTTCCCAATCGAGCAATCCCGGAGCCACCGATTGCCAGGGTTGGCCCAGGGTATTGTAATAGAACGCCGGAGCGGAAGCATCGGGCGCGGGTTGCGATTCGGCCGCGGCGGGAACGGCCAAAGCCAATGCGATGGATAGGACGAGCGGATGGTACATGGGCATGATTGTACTGATTGACGGCCGGCGGATCGATGCCGAAGTTGGATTTCAG
>JAQGOV010000383.1 GCA_028293425.1 Verrucomicrobiales bacterium | reverse complement strand
GTTGGTCCGGTACCTTTCAGATTTTCCTGACAAGCTTGCCGTTTGTTCCATTGGCAATCCAACGGTTCCAAGGGCATATAAGAAAAGCATGGAGGCACGCACTTCCAACAACAATGCCCAGAGCGTGCTCAGGTCAGCACCAGGAAAGCCAGTGCGGTCTCCATGCCTTTCCAAAACCGAGCGACCAAGGTTTCAACGGCCAAAGTGCATAACCAGAGGAAGGCGGGATCGAGAAAACTTCCATACGTTCCCGCCTAACCTTTTCGATGGTTGCACAAGTTGGGATCGATCGGTTCTCGCTGCAACCTGATTCAGAGAAAGCTGCCCAAACCAGTATCGGTTGCTTCAAGCGATTCAAAACGGAAAAGAGGACTCGCTCCCTCTTCAGCGTGCCGGACAGCATTCACGATCCCGAGTAACCGCCCTGGAACGGACTGCAGTTCGCGGACGGTGCCGGGCTTGACGATATACCCATTCGCTCCGAGAGAAGAGGCCTTGGCTACATGCTCTTCCAAATCAGAGGAGGTGAACATGACGGTAATGAGATTATCCTGGGGATGCGATTTCAGCCAGCGCAGCACCTCGAACCCATCCCGATAGGGCATGTCCATATCGAGCAGGAGGATGTCTGGCAGCGGATACCTCGCGCGATCGGCAAACGCGTACCATCCTTTAAAATAGGCAATGACCTGGTCACCATTACTGACGCAGGTGCTGATTTGGAAATGCGGATCGTCCCTTAAAACGAACTGAGTGATTTGTTGATCCTCCACACTATCGTCGGCTACCAGTACTTTGTATTTACTATTCATATCCCGGCCCCGTGTTCCCCGATTCGACTCGTTGAGATTTGGCCGTGTTTAACCAACTTCACGACTCGCCCCTTGGACCGGCAGCCTGGCTAGCCATGGTTCAGACTCGGCACCTATGCAACTTTCCATGCTGGACCGGATCCCAAGATAAAGTGAGGAACAGAAGTCTTGTACACGGATCCCGGAAAAAGTGCACAGTCGGGATGATCCTGACATTCACCCGATTATCAGCCGAGGGCTTCTCGAAGTATCTGCTCACGCTCCGCGCTGTTGAGTGGCAGTGGATTCCCTTTCATGCTGCTGGCAAGCCCGGCTTTTGCTGAAACTTCCGCAACATGTTCTTCCCGGATGCCGTGCTCCCGAAGGCCTGGAACTTGAAAGTCCCTGGTGAGTTGATAAAGCCATTGAATGCCGTCCTCCGCCGCGGCCGCCTTATCTCCCGTGAGCAATCCGGCGATAAAATCAAACCTGGGCAGGATGGGCGAACAGGGCTGTCGTTGCCTCAGAGCACGAAGGTTCACGTGCATCGCAGGAGGCAGCAGCGCCGCGCAAACCGCTCCGTGCGGCGCATGGAACATACCGCCAATGGGCGCCGCAAAACCGTGCACAGCTCCCAGGCCGGAATTAGCCAGTGCCAGCCCGCTGAACAAACTCGCGAGTGCCATGTCCTCGCGGCCTTCTTTACCTCCCTTGCCAAAGGCTTGCGGCAAGGATCGCGCCGCCCTGGAGATACCTTCCACGCAAAGCGCATCCGTCAACGGGTTGGCACGAATGGAAAGGTACGCCTCGATTAACTGGGTCAGGGCATCAAGTCCGGTAAAAGCGGTCAAGTGTGGCGGTAGATCATAAGTGAGTTCGGGGTCCACGATCGCGAGGCGCGGGAGCAGGAAAGGGCTTCGCAAGCTTACCTTCACTCGGTGTTCAGGCGACGACAGCACCGCATTGCGCGTGACCTCGGCCCCTGTTCCAGCCGTAGTAGGAATGGCAATCAACGGGGCCGCTGATTTTTCCAGCGCTTTGCCTTTGCCAATCACTTCCAAGTAATCCAGCAGCCGGCCGTCGTTTGTGATTAGCGCGGCGATGGCTTTGCCGGCGTCAATCACACTGCCTCCCCCAAAGGCGATGACCACCTCGCATCTTTGTTTGCGGGCCTCATCCGCGCCGCGCATAACCATCTCCGTGGTTGGCTCTTCCGGGACCTGGAAGGCGCCATACTCCAGATGCGCCGCTTTCAACCCGGCCAGCAGCGCCTCTGCTCTTTTGCTTGTTTTGCCTGTGACCACCAGAACTCGGGCACCAAAGCTTTTTGCGGCAGGCGCCGCCTCTTTGATCGAGCCGGGCCCAAACACAATTCTGGTTGCGGTGGCAAATTCAAAAGCACTCACAAACTTTGGTGATTATAGCTGGAATGTCCCTATTAACTCAGTTACCAGCCGGAGTCTTCCGGAAACAGATTCTGATATTTCACACTCGTCCTCGCATCCGCCATCATGGGCGCCACCGCATCCCGCCACCTCAGGTAATGCGCTGTCTCCTTGTGTTGCGCCGGAGCCTCCGGTGTTCGATAAACTTCCACCAGCACAAATCGTGTCGGATCATCCTGCTGCTGCACGACATCGAAACGGGCTATGCCAGGCTCCCGGACGCTCTGGCGCGCATTTTCCATGGTGGCTTCCTTGAAGGCTGCCACTGATTCGGGTTTGACGTGCACATCAACATGTACAACGAGCATAAATCCTTTCTTTAACGTGAGGCCGTCTTGGTTTCACCAATGCACCAAAGGTTTTTAAAAGTCCGAATGAAAACCTGACCATCGGAGATGGCGCTGGTTGCGTTGGTCATTTCGTCTCCAATGGAATTCGTGGCCAACAACTCGAATTGAGGACTAGCCTTTACCACGAATGTGTCCCCTCCCTGGTTTGAAATGTAAATGCGCTCTCCCGCCAATACCATGGAAGACCACGATTCGGATTTCGAACCTGAGCCTTTCACTCGCTCCGTCCAGATACTTTTGCCGGTCGTCAGCTCTAAACATTCGGCAATGCCTTCGGTGTTCAGGATGTAAATGTGGCCCTTGTAGATGACGCCGGAGCCAAGCCTGCTCTTGGTTCGCGGGGTTTGCCATAAACGATGGGTTCCTGTCACATCACCCTGCCCTCCTGCTTTGACAGCAATGGTGGTTCCAAGAAAACCTCCCATTCCCACTGCGACGCCTTCGCCGAAAAGTGGCGAGGCGTAGATGAGCGGGTTGAGTCCATCACAAGTCCAAAGCTCTTTTCCGGTTCCAGGATCCATCGCGCCCAGCCTGTCGGAGAAGCTCATTATCAATTCGTCCCGGCCGTTTACCTTGGCAATAAGCGGCGTGCTCCAGGAACCAATCATGCCGCCTTTTTCACGTCCGGCAAACCCGTCCGTCCGTTTGATAGGCTTGGATTGGGGGATCTCTTTTTCCCAGAGTGTCTTTCCTGTCTTTTTGTTCAGCCCGATCATGAATTGCCGTTCGCCCGGCCCAAAATTGAGGATGCACAGGTCACCGTGAATAATCGGCGAAGCCGCATATCCCCATTCATGGTGATGTTTTCCCAAATCCCGACGCCAAACTTCCTTTCCATCCATATCGAAGCAGTAGATGCCAGCGGACCCGAAGAAAGCGATGACGCGCTCGCCATCGGTCACGGGAGAAGCCGCGCATTGCGGGTTCGCTGGATGCGATTCCTCCGGCTCTTTGTAGATCGGCCCGTTTTGCCAGAGCACTTTGCCGTTGTTTCGATCAAAACACATGACGGTGCGCCGGCCTTCCTTTTCAAGCGCCTGGGTGATGAAAACCCTATTTTGCCAAACGATCGGAGACGAGTTGCCTTTGTCCGGCAGCGGCGCCTTCCATCGGACATTTTCGTTTGCGCTCCACCGCAACGGCGGATGCTCGTCCGGGGCGATTCCGGTGCCCTCGGGCCCGCGCCAGGAAGGCCAATTTGCCGCCGCCGCGATCTGCCCGGCACAGAAGGACACAGCAAAGCCAAGAAGGGCGAATTTGCGGAAAGCTGATTTCATAATGGGAAGGATAGGATGATGTCCACCGCCAGACAAGTTCCTTGCTGGTAGCCAAACGTGGAAACTCTCCGGCTCTTGCTCAACTTGGAAGCGTCCCCTACCCTCCTCCGGTGAGTCACAAAAGTGCAAAAATCGCAGCACTGATTGAGAGTTGCCGGGGCAAGAGCCTGGATGCTCATTACCTGGGCTATTTCGAGTGCTTCAATCGCCAGCTTTTCTACGAAGCTCATGATGTCCTGGAGGAACTTTGGCTGACGGAGCGTAAGGGACCGGAGGATGGATTTTATAAAGGCCTCATCCAGTTTGCCGGTGCCTTTGTCCATCTGCAAAAGAACCGCCTCCAACCCGCTGCTGCGCTGTTTAAGCTTTCAAGCTCCTACCTCGGGCGATATCCGGCCCGCCATCAGCACCTGGACATTCATTTTATCCTCTCGCTCAGCAGCCAATGGCTCGCATGGCTGGAAGCAGGAGCCTATGCCCGCAACCCATTAGAGGATCAACCAGCACCCCAACTCGCTTTGCTAACGGAAGGTTGATGCTTCGACAGGCGTTGGAACTATTTCGACTGGAACGCCTTTGCATCATTTAACGCCCAATTGTATTCCGTGTAGCGGATATCAAAGGCCGTTTTTCTGAGTTCCTCCTGCACCGGTGGCGGATAAAACTGGGCGACGTATCTGAGCAGTGAACCGGAACCTTTTTCAAAATCCGCTGGATACCATTTAAAAATAGATGAGAGGTAAATCACATGTTGCTGGAGGTCGATCCGGTTCTTGGCCGGGCTGCTCATGAACCGGCGAGCCTGATCGGCCAGTTGGGAATCCAGTTTATCGGCCGTATAAGGCTCCGTGCGCAAGGCTGGTCCTCCCAGGGAAGCAGGAACCAACGCAAAGTGGATTCTCGGCTCCGGATAATCGCTCCTAAGCATCAGGCTGATGGAGTCGAGAGGGATCTTTTTTTTGAACAATCGTGTCGTCTGCACTTCCCCTGCCCCTTTTTTACCATTCCCAAACTTTCTTATATCAGCGATGGGATAGTTCTCGGCTACGGTTTTCAGCACAGAGGCGTTGTAAAGATTAACGAGGAAGGCAATTTGTTCAGCCTTGTTCCACTTTTCAAAATCGGACTTCGACACAGCGGAAACCTGATCCAAGTAGGCATTCAACTCCTGCGGCGAGGTCTTGAGCGCCGCGTAATCTACCAAGCCGCCTTTATTGATCTGTTGAAGTACTTTTGCGTAATGGGTATGTGAGTGGTCGAATGGAGCGCCGGAAGAGCACCCACTCGTCCAAAGTGTTATCCAAAAAATAACGAGCCATTTGCCCATAGGTAATATTGTTACCTGTTTTGGCCACTTGCCATAGGGTTCTTCTCCTGCGGCCACCTGGATTTTATGACTCCAGTGGAGATTCAGCCAACGCTTCCTTACCGAGGTCACATCGAATCTCCCAATTCGGCAATGCTCCGCCACTCAGGCATCCCTTCCTGCCAAAAAACGGCTTCGGCCGACAGGGAACCGAGCTTCTGCATCTGCATGATATGAGCGCGGGTGAAGGGGCCTACCTGCGAACCGGAGTCAAAAACGTAAACCGATGGAACTTCCACAATTTGGGGGCGAAGCCTAATCACCTCCTGCTCATGGTCATCCACCGAGATCCTGCGGCGGGTCAAAAGCTTATTCGCCGCAACCAAACCGAGCCCGGCTATAAATCCTCCGCTGTGTGCGGCGAACGCAACGCCACCACCCCCGCTTCCATAACTTAAAATGGCAAATGCCAGGTCTTTTAAAAACCAAAACGAAACCACCAGCCAGGAAGGCAGTTCGAAATCTCCGCTCCAAAAGCGGAAGAAAAGAAAAATAATATAGCGGAAATTAATTTTGGTTTTGTGAAAGAGCAGTAGAAATCCGCCCATGCAAGCCGAAATCGCCCCGGAAGCTCCCCCCATGGGCATCTCGGAAGCAAAATGCTCCGCACTCCCCGCAATATGCAGGAAATCGGCTGCAAGGCCTCCGAGGAGATAAAAGATGACGTACTTCCAACGGCCAATTGCGTCCTCCACGCTCGAACCGAATAAGAAGAGGTAGATCATGTTCCCAAGAAGGTGCAAAAAACCTGCGTGAACAAACATCGCGGTCAGATATTGATGCCAGGAAGCGCTTGCCGGGGTTAGCCACAGGTTTGCCAGGATCCATTCCTCAGCCGCCTCGCCGTTTGCGAGGGTGCAGCCAAGAGAGACGAGGTAGATAAGCACGTTCAGCCCCATGATTCCAAATGTGACCACTGGAAACCGGTCCGTTCGATAGCTAACCCCAGTTGGAATCAGGAGAAACATGGTGCTCTAGGGTAAGAGTTGAGCCAAAAGGACTGGAAACGTCAAGCTGCGGAACGCATCCTAAATATTTCAGTTGCGGGTGGTGGGAGGACCCCCATTTTCAGGGGTGGTCACTTTTCGGATCATCCCGAACAGCTCCGCGATCTTCGGGGGCTTGCAGAGGACTCCATCCACTTGTGAGGGAAAGTCGCCATCCTCCTTCATGATGGTCCCCCACCCCGTCAGCATAATGATCGGGGTGCGGGCCGATTCACTTTTAACCGCTCTGGAAACCTGGTTCCCGTCCACATAGGGCATGCCTAAATCCGTGATCACCACGTCGAAAGGTTCGCTCGCCTGCCGCGCACTGCGAAAGAGATCAAGGCCGGCCTGACCCCCGTCAGCCACTTCGACGTTATGCCCTCCGTTCTCGAGAATCTGTTTCAACATATCACGGAGGAGCGGCTCGTCATCAATGCAAAGCACCTTCAGAGAAGGCATGGGACCGCTGTTTTCCTGCTGCGGTTCGGCGGCCCTTTTGGCTTGTTCACGAACGGGGAACACCATGCGCATTGTGGTTCCCCTGCCGGGCGAGGAGTCAATTTCAATCCGCCCTTCGTGCCTTTCAACAATTCCATAGACCATGGCAAGCCCAAGTCCCGTTCCATGTTTGCCCTTGGTCGAAAAGAACGGCTCGAGACAACGTTTGCGTGTCTCTTCGCTCATCCCCATGCCCGTGTCGCATACTTCCAGGGCGACATGCGAACGTTTATTGTCCTCCCGGTTTTTTGGATCAAACCCCAGCACTCGTGTGCGAATTGTGAGCGTTCCTCCTTCGGGCATTGCATCGACCGCATTGAGAATCAGGTTTGTAATCGCTTCCCGCATTTCGCTTTCGTTGCCGGGCATTTCTGGGAGTTTGCCATCCAGGTCGGTCAGCATCTGGATTGTGATCCCCCTAGCCTGCGGGATGTCTCGCCAGCGCGGCCTTGTCAAATCCACCACTTGGATGCCCATTTTGTTTAAACTGACGTTCGTCAAGGAGTCCTGATCTTCGCGCTTGCGATAGAACTCGCGCATGCGCGAAACAATATGCGCAATATCTTCTCCGGCCGTCTTAATGTTCTGGATCTGGCGAAGCGCACTATCGTCCATCCCCTTCCGGGTTTGGAGGAGGAGATCCGAATAAACCACAATTGGGCAAAGCGCGTTGTTGATGTCATGGGCGATACCGCTTGCCATTTGGCCCAGGGCTCGAAGGCGTTCCTCCTGCATTACGGCCTGCTGAGTTTCCTTGAGTTCATTGTAGGCTTGCTGAAGTTGGGTATGGAGCCGAGCCTGGTGAGCCGCCAGGGCAACTTGCTCGCTCAACATGCGCAGGAACTCGCATTCCCCACTGCTAAAGCTCCTCGCTTCCCGTCGTGCCGTGAGCAGGATTCCGAACAACTGTTTATCCACGATCAAAGGCACCGCCACCGCGGAACAAAGATTGATTCGATGCAGTCTTGCGCAGATGGGCGATCCCCCCGCTCCGGTGTCTCCAAATACCAGGGTTTCCCCGTTCAGGCAATCTAGCAGGCCCGTGTCTGCAAGGCTTGTGTTCGAAGCGAAGAGCCCTGTATAGGCGCTGCTGGGAGGTCCGGACCCATGAGCCGCCACCGAAATCATCTTGGTTTGGGCGTCGTAAAGGTAAACGCGGCCAAAATCGATCGGCAGATGATCCTCCAGTTGCCGTAAAACCACTTGAACCACGCTGTCTAAATCCTGACGATCGGCGATCGCCCGGGTAATCGAGTTCAGGAGGCTGATGCGGGTGAGCTGTTGTTTAAGGCCCTCTTCGGCCCGTTTCCTTTCGGCAACCTCGGATTGCAATTGGCTGGTGCGCTCCTCGACTCGCTTTTCCAGACCCTCGCGGGCAGCCTCGAGCGCTTCATCACGAACCTGGATCTGCCCGAGCATTTCATTGAAGCCGGCCACAAGATGGCCGACTTCATCCTCGCTGGTCTGTTTCACACGCAACGAATAATCCTTGTGCTTGGAAACTCGCCTCGCGGCCTCCGCCAGATTTAAGATTGGTATGGAGATTAGGCGCTGCAAACGAGACGATACTCCGAGCGCAACCAACAGGGAAGCCAGGAGCACAATAAGCACAATGCTCAGGTATTTCCACAACCGCTGGGTCAGCTCGTCCAAATCCGATTGAATGTAGATGGTGCCCACTCGTTTGCCTTCGTCCAACACCTGCCGGAAAAGGCGGAGATCGTTACGCGTAAATTTGTAAGCATCCGCGCTCGGTGTGGGAGGAACGAAGGAAGTGCTGTCCCGCTTATAATCCGCCAATAGTTTGCCATCTTTGTCGTAAAGGCATGCAGCGACAATATGCGGCTCCTGAGCGAGGGCCCGCAGGATTTCCTTGGCGGTTTTCGGATCGTTGAAGGTCAGGGCTGCAGTGCTGGTTTCGCCCACCATCCCTGCCATCGAAAGCAAATTATCCTTCATCCCTTGCCGGAAGGAGATCAATTCATACACCACGAACGCTGCGCCTGCCAGGAGGAGTGCAATGCTGCTGGTCAGCATGATAATCAGCACTATTTTGCGCTTGATGGATTGTTTGTGCAGCATGTCTTATCTTCCCGGTTTCGCCAGTTGAAGCAGCTTGGAGCTGATTTTCAGCCCTGCTTTCTCGGCATCCTTCTGGTTAATCTCAAAACGAATGTTCACCCCTTCCTTGCGCAAACAAATCATTCCACCGTCCTCGTTGAAGTGTTCCATATCGCTCACCGTCAGAATGTGCTTCCCGCGCTGTATTTCGAAGATTTTTGGCAGCCGTTTCCTTTCGGAAGCACAGATGAAGAGCAAATGACAGTCAAGCGCCTCTGTCGTTTCCGGAACCAGTCGAACCTCCAATGGATGACCATCAATTGCTGTACCCTGGAGGGTGGCCTGTATATCCTCGGCAATGGAATCTTTGCCCAAGACGGCTACGATGATTGGCGAGTCCTTCGTTTGAAAACATTCCCGGGGCCATTCCACGAATTTCGCAAAATTGAAAAGATAACCGGCCTTGACCTTGTTCGCCACATGCGAGGCTTCCTCCGCGCCGAGCAGTGATACGCAGCAAATAAAGCAGCCTATCCATGCCAGGGCTGCTTTGGTTCTTTTGCCTTTCTTCATTTATCGATTGAAGGGAATATTACGTCGCAATCGATTTAAAAGCGCCACGTCACCTTGCCATAGACACTTCGCTCCACTTCGGTGGTTTGGGTTCGGATGGTTGAAGGCGCAAATTCCTGATGGTGGTCATGGAGGAGGTTTAATCCAGCGATCGAGAACTCCAGGTTTTTGACCGGCCTCCAGCCCACGCGCAAATCCAATTCGACATAGCTTTTTACCTGGATGGCCGCAAGGGAGTCCACATACCGCAAGGCGGCGTCAAACTCGACGTTTGCGGGTAACTCCACCAGCGAGCGGACGCTGATTTGGTGACGCGGGCTGCGGCGTTCGTCCGCCTCGGAAATGATATCCGTGCTTCCCGGCTTCAGATGCAACTGCATTTGCAGATACGTATAGGCCGCCTGCAATCGCCAGGCTTCGGTGACCTGCCACGTGGGACTGAGTTCCGCCCCAAAAGTCTCTCCTCGAATTTTGTTCCCAGCCACAAAAGGTGCGGTCACAAAAGGAGGATTAAAGACAATCGGCTGGGCTTCGACCGACCGGAGATCATCATAATCATTAAAGAAGAGCGCGGTATCGAGGGACACCTTTTGGTTTAACTGAATGCGGTGGCCTAACTCATAAGCGATCAGCTTTTCCGATTCAAACTCACGGTTCCCGCTGATGGTTGTGAAAACCCCTGGCGTTGGGGTATTCTGGGTGATGAAGATATCATGCTCTGCTCTCGAAGGAGTCCGCACGGCGCGCGAAATGGAAGCCCAATAACTTTGTTTTTCTGTTGGCGTCCAAAGCAGCCGCGCGCCAGGTTGAACTTCGAATCCGATGTAATCGTTGTGTTCCAGCTTGGTGCCCAGGGTCAGCCGGAGACGATCCTTTACCAGCGCGATCTCGTCCTGGACGAAAGTGCTGAAGAGATGGGTCGTCCGGTCAAGCGGAGAAAGGCTGATTGAGGGTGTTGCCGTCGTATGATCGCTGGATAAACGATACCCCAGCCCGAATGTCAGGCTGTTCCTCTCTCCAATTCCAAAGCGATGCCGAGCATCCACATCAAATGTGTGCCGGTCCTCCAGGAAACCTTCAGCATCGCGATAGGTCCGATCGTAGTAGGTTTGAAATTGAAATTCGGATTGTTCAGAGAAGGTGCGGGTCCATCGGCCAAGAATGTTTCCGCCCTTCAGGTCAGAACTGTCTCGCAAGGGGCTCGAAAAAGGCGAGGTGGGAGTCACGTTCGTGTAAATCTGATGCACCTTGCCCGCGTAGAAATCGCCTTGAAGGGTCACCAGGTTCTGTTCTACCGGAGTCCAATCCAGTCTAAAACCAGTCCGCCCCATCATCCAAAAATCCTCGGCGCTTGCACCTTGCGGCGTCACGGAATCATCCCTGTAAAAATATTTGCCGTAAACCCGCAAGAAGACGTCGTCGGCTAGCTTAACCCCATATCTCGCGCCCGCAAAGCCGCGCTCTTCCGTCCCCGCTCCCCCCGAGACCAGCCATCCTTGTGTGTCCTTGGCGCCTTTGGTGATAATGTTAATGACGCCGTTGACCGCGTTTGCGCCCCAGATGGTCGCTCCCGGACCCCGAATGACTTCGATGCGATCAATGTCCTCCAGCAGCGTGTCCTGAACATCCCAATAAACGCCGGAGTAAAGTGGGGTGTAAACGCTTCGTCCATCCTGCAGAACCAGCAACTTATTCGCGAAAACGTCGTTAAAGCCACGTGAACTAATCGCCCACGTGTGTGCGTCAACCCTCGCCACGTCCAGGCCAGGAGCCATTCGCAAAGCTTCTGGAATGGAAGTGGCGCCGGAACGACGGATATCCTCTTGGGTAATAATATGGACTGCGGCTGCGGTTTCCGATTTCTTTTCAGCGTGGCCCGCTACGGAGGTCACTGGGTAATTCATGAGTTCCTCCAGGCTGAGGGCTGTAAAATCAGGTGGCGAACCAGGAGCGGCTTTGGCCTCTTGTGCCTCTGCCACGGACCCGAGGCGGGCAAGCCCAGCCAGTCCCAGAACGACAAACAAAAGACCGACGCTGTCGCAGCCCAAAAAGATTCCGAAAGACCGCCACTTTCCCCGATGTCTTTTCATCATACCAGGATTCACTTTGATTGCTCGTTTACCACATCACTAGGAGGCAGAATTTGCCTTCTCAATCACTTAAGACCAGTGCAATAAGGGCAGGATTTGCAGCCCTGCTCGAAATCTCGAGTGCTGTCTTGAATTTAAGCAAGGCTTGGGCCAGCGAAGAAAAGCCTTGGGAAGAGATCCTTAACGCCGCTCCAATATCAAGCGTTGCGATAGGCAGAAGACTCATGGATAATCCTTTTAAGCTCAAATGGTCCTTGAAACATGTTAGGTTTTGGGTTGGAGCAACCCTGGCCGGCTTGAATATGCCCGTAAGCGCGGACGTCGGAGGGCCTGAATGAAATCGTGATATGGCGTTGGCTTTTTTAATTCTTTTGGCGTTTGCCGGTTTTGCTTCTGCCGCGGAAGCACCGGACTTTCTGCGCGAGGTGCGGCCGATCCTTTCTTCGCATTGTTTTAAGTGCCATGGGCCGGATGAGAGCGCCCGTAAAGGCAAACTGCGGCTGGATGACCGCGAAGCAGCCTTGAAGGGAGGAAAATCAGGCGAGAAAGCCATCACTCCTGGCAAACCAGATTCGAGCGCCATCATCGCCCGGGTTTTCACCAAGGATGAAGACGAGCTGATGCCTCCTACGAAAATCAAACACCCGCTCACCCTCGAACAAAAGGAGATCTTGAAGCGCTGGGTGCTGGCCGGCGCGGAATATAAACCTCACTGGGCTTTCATTCCGCCACGTCAGACCGAACCACCTCGCCTGGACGGAGGGACTTTCAAAATCCGAAACGCTATCGATGCTTTTGTGCTCGAGCGTTTGCGCAAGGAAGGGCTTTCTCCCTCTGTCGAAGCGGATCGTTATACGCTTTGCCGCCGCGTTTACCTGGATCTGATCGGCTTGCCCCCCTCCATCGAGGAATCGGACGCGTTTATCAACGATCCCCACCCCGATGCTTATGAACGGCTCGTGGATGAACTGCTCGCGTCTGAACACTATGGCGAACGCTGGGCGCGGCGATGGCTGGACCTGGCCCGCTATGCTGACACCAACGGCTATGAGAAGGATCGCAATCGCAATATCTGGCCTTATCGCGACTGGGTGATCCGCGCGCTCAACTCGGACATGCCATTCGATAAATTCACCATCGCACAAATCGCGGGTGATATGCTTCCTCGCCCCTCTCTGGATGACCTGATCGCCACTGGATTTCACCGGAATACCATGCTGAATGAAGAAGGCGGGATCGATCCTTTGGAATTTCGTTACAACGCTGTCGTTGACCGCGTTAATACGACGGGCACAGCCTGGCTGGGATTAACGGTTGGTTGCGCTCAGTGTCACACGCATAAGTACGATCCGATTCTCCATCAGGAATATTACCAGTTGATGGCATTCCTGGATAATGCGGATGAACCGGATCTCGACTTGCCACCCGCCGACGCTCGCGAACAGCAGCAGCGGCGAGAACAGCGCGCAACGAAATTGCTCGCGGATTTGGAGGACAAGTGGCCCGTTAAAGAGGAGAACCTTCAATGGGAAATCGTGAAATTGAACGGGAGCAACGTGACCACGGGCAATCCCGCGGACAAATGGAAAATCCTCCACGATGGTTCAATTTTGTTCTCCGCACCGGGCCCGGATCAAAATGTCACCTTTGTGAGTTTTGACACAACCTCAACCAACATCACCTCGCTGCGGGTGGAGGCTTTAACCGATGATTCACTCCCTTCCAAAGGCCCCGGTCGGACCGACCATGGAAATTTTGTACTGACAGAAATCAACATTACCAATTCTTTGTCCGATGGCTCTTCGACTCCGGAGCAGGTACGGATCGCAAGCGCTTCCGCGGATGCCGAGCAGGATGGCTTCCCTGTCAAATCAGCATTTGATGGGCAGAGCGATACCGGTTGGGCGGTTCACGCAAAAGGAAAGCCTCTCAACCAACCCAGGACAGCCATTTTCGAACTGGCAAAACCTATTGGCGCAAAGTCCGGCAGTCATATCACGATTCGTTTGGAACAAACGTATGGAAGCCGACACACCATCGGCCGCTTGCGGCTGAGCGTCGGCATCCCCGCAGCCCAAGATGACCGGCCGCTTCTGGCTCGCCGCAAAGCAGCAATGGATAAAGCATTCGCCGCCTGGCTGACGAAGGAACGCAAACGAACGGTGCAATGGCAATCTCTTAGGCCCGCCGAAGCCAAAGCCAATCTTCCGCTGCTCACCGTGCAACCGGACGATTCCATCTTTGCAAGCGGTGATACCAGCAAGAGCGACACCTATGACTTGGCCTTCACAAACAACCTTAAAGCGGTTACCGCCATTCGCCTGGAAGCTTTGCCAGACGACCGCCTTCCCGCGCATGGTCCTGGCATGACCTATTACGAGGGTCCAAAAGGAGATTTCTTCCTGGGAGAATTCCAAGTGAAGGCTAACAGCCACCCCGTAAAATTTGCTAAAGCAAGCGAGAGTTATGCGAAAAATAACTACGGTTCGGGCGCCAGCGCCATGGCCGCCACGGATGGAGACCCGCAAACCGGTTGGACCTGTGCCGGGCGAATGGGCGAAGCGCACACAGCCGTTTTCATTCCCGACCAACCGATAGATGCGAGCCGTCTCGATGTCAGAATGCTTTTCGGCCGCCATTATGCCTGTTCCCTGGGCAGGTTTCGCATTTCGGTTACCACAGCGCCTGGGGAAGTGGAGGCGCGTGAATTTTCTGAGCAAGTTCAGCAACTTCTGCTCGTTCCTGACCCGAAATTGACGGCTGCCCAACGACAGCAATTACTCGAACAGTTTCTATTGAGCGCTCCCGAGTTAGAGGAGCATGCAAAAAAAATTCGCGAGCTCCGTAAACCCCCTGCTTACTCCACCACCCTCGTCTTGCATGAGAGGCCCCCGGAAAATCCACGCGCTACCTTTGTGCATAATCGTGGGGAATTCCTACAACCTAAAGACCGTGTTGAACCCGGCATTCCTTCTTTTCTGCCGTCATTCCCCGCGAACGCGCCAAAGAATCGGCTGTCCCTCGCCAAGTGGCTTGTGTCTCCTCAGAACCCTCTTACCGCCCGCGTAGTAGTGAACCGCCACTGGGCCGCTTTCTTTGGAAATGGGTTTGTGCGAACCCTGAATGATTTCGGTTTCCAGGGCGAATTGCCGACACACCCAGAACTGCTCGATTGGATGGCAGTCCAGTATATGAAAGATGGTTGGTCCACTAAAGTACTTCATCGCCTCATCGTGACCAGTTCCACCTACCGGCAATCCTCAAAAGTGCCCGCTGAACTGGAAGCGCGCGATCCAAACAATCGTCTGTTTGCTCGCGGACCGCGCGTGCGGCTGGAAGCAGAATTGGTGCGCGACGGCGCGTTGCATGCCAGCGGGCTTTTATCCCGAAAAATGTTTGGCCCTCCCGTAAGGCCGCCCCAGCCGGCCGGCGTAACGGAAGTGGCTTATGGTTCGCCTGCCTGGGAAACCAGCACCGGCGAGGACCGCTACCGCCGTTCCCTTTACACTTTCCAGAAGCGCAGCGCCCCCTTTGCCATGTTTAACACGTTTGACGCTCCATCGGGTGAGGTTTGCCTGGCAAGACGCGAGAGTTCCAACACCCCTCTCCAGGCGCTTGCCTTGTTAAACGATGTGGCCTTTGTCGAAGTAGCACG
>JAQGOV010000040.1 GCA_028293425.1 Verrucomicrobiales bacterium | reverse complement strand
TTAGTAATGGAAGCTGCGGTTCTAATTTCCAACTCGCGATCACATTTTGATTCTTCATCTTGTGGCGCGTGAGCAAGCTCAGGTCTTCCAGGAGCTTGTTCAAGTCCACCAAAACCATATTTGGCTCCCCTGTGCGCGCGAAATCCAGGATTTGCTCCACGATCTTGTTCATCAGATCCATCTTCTGACCCATGATTTCCACATCGCGCGCCCGCGGGTCAGAAGCGGGAAACTTTAAATCGAGCGAGTGGTAAAGCATCTTCATCACCGTCAACGGATTTCGAATCTCATGCGCCACTTCCGCGGCAAGCAGCCCTATGGCGGAAAGCTTTTCATTCTGCCGAAGTTGCTCTTCCACATCCACCAGCCGTTCATAGAGCCGGGCTTTTTCGATCACAACCGCGGAGAGCTCTCCCAACGCATTCAGAATCCGAATCTCCTCATTGGAAAAGCTGTGCGGTTCTCCCGTGTAAATATTCAGCGTGCCGATTGCCTGGCCGCTGAACAGCAGGGGTACGCTCAAGAGTGACACCAGCCCTTCTTGTCTCGCTACTTCCACATTCTGATAACGGCTGGAGATCTGGACGTTCTCCAATTGCATCGGCTTCTTTCGTCGCACCACCACGCCGAGCAGGCTGTCGTCAACACTCAGGCGGGGCTTCTGGATATAAGCTTCACCGGCCCCATAGCTGGCTTTTAGATCGAGCCATTCCCGCGTGGGATCCAGGAGGAGCAGGGAGCACATCTTCGCCTCCATGAGAACGCAAGCCTCACGCGTGATTACCTGCAACCCATCGTCCAGGTTCATGGTGCTGTTGATTGTTTGGCCCACCTTCACCAGGGCTTCAAACAAACGGGCTTTCAACCGGAGTTGCTCATAAAGCCACGAGTTCTGAATCACCCGCGATGCTTGCGAGGAGAAAGCCTCAAATAATTCCTGGTCTGCCGGGCTAAAGGCATCTGGTTTGTCGGAATCCACATTGAGCACGCCGCGGACTTCACTGTTCACCTCGAGCGGAACGGCCATCTCGGAACAGATATTCTCCTTCACCATGATATAACGCGTATCGGCCCTAACATTCCCCACTCGCGCCGCTTTGCCCGTTCTGGCCACCCATCCAGTCAGGCCTTCGCCCACTCGCAGTTTGAGCTGGCTTGCATTGGCGGGCAATCCCTGCGCTGCCTGAATTTCCAGGAAACCGTTCGTGGGGTTAACCAGCACCACTGACCCGCTGGTGGCGCCCATCAGCCGGACCGCTTCGCGGATCACAATTTGCAGAGCCTCCTGCGGGTCAAGGCTGGAGTGAAGAATATTGCTCACTTGGTAGAGGGCGTTGAGCCGCTCGTACCGTTCCTGGAGCTCTACTAACCGATCTTTCACCTCACTACAATAACCAGCAACGTCATCTTCTAAAGCGCAAAAAGCATCCTGCAGTGGATTGTCCACGTCACCGCATCCTCACCGTCAAAAGAATTCCCGTCCCCGCGAAAAAGACCAGCGGGAACCAGGCAGCAACAATCGGCGGCAGGTACCCGCCAGAGCCTAGCGCGAGGCCAAGCTGGTTCAGCACAAAATAACAAAAGCAAATAAGGATGCTGCTGGCCACGCCCACGTAAACGTTGCGTCGGCCGGTGGCAGCCCCGAAAGGCAACGCCAGAATAACAACCACAAGACATGTCCAAGGGGCGGCCAATCTTCCGTGCAGTTTTGTATCCAGCATCGAATTCTTCGTGGAATCCTCCGCATGCAGGCTTTTGTAATTGAGAATCTCCTGGATGGAAAGTTGGGCTTTCTTCACTTCTCTCAGATTGTTAATTTTGCTCACCTTGATTTCACTCTGGATCTCCTCGGGCGTTTCGGAAAATTCCACCATGGACAGCACATTGGTTTCGTTCAGCGCCGGAAAAGCTCCTTTGATCGCAGGAAAGATTTGCTGCTGCACATTTGTGAACACCCAATGGCCATCCTGGTAATGGGCCCACTCGGAGGAAATGGCGTAACGGGTGCCCGTGGCCAGCGTCCACTCCACATGAGGACGATACATCGATGCGGAAGGCACGTGATACGCGACGATGAACCACTTGCGATTTTCGCGCGTGTTGATAAATCCGAGGTTCTTCTCCCAATCTTTAGCAGGGCTGTTGGTTTGCCCGGTGATATGTTTGTTGAGAATATCTTCTGCCATTTGCCCGCTCTCGGGCACCCAAAGCTCGTTCAAAGCAAACAACAGCACGCTCAAAAGGAAACCGAAAGCAAGGTAGGGGAGGGCCATCCGCCAGATGCTCACTCCAGCGGCTCGAATTGCCGTCAGCTCATGGTGCCGGGATAGATTGGTCAACGCATACAGCAGCGCCAGGAGCAACGCGACTGGCAAGACCACCATCAGCAGTTCAGGAGTTCGTACGACGTAATATTGGGCAACCTCCGTTCCCTTTAGTTTGTTGCTTTGAAATTTTCCCAAATCCGAAAAGAGATCAAAGGTCACCCAAAAGATAAAAAAACCCGTCAGGCAATACCCAAACGGAATAAGCAACTCGCGCAGTAAATACCGATCCAGCAGACGCATCCGATTGCAGCCTAAGGAAGGTGTGCCCTGAAAGCAAGCTCCTCACCGGTGGCGCGATGACCTCTATGGCCCTTGTCCATTGGGGCAACAGCCCCTTTCCGGCTCGTGGCTACCAGGTCCCATCGGCGAGCAGCGAGGTGATGGATCGGGCCAAGTCCTCGGCCGCCAACGGCAATGCCTGCCGTTCGGCACTCGATAGATCACTTCCAATGCGCACAGTGGTTCTGCCGCTCACGTCACGATCCAGAATTGTTTTACCCGTGCTTCGCTCCCGGGCCACGACGCGGGCGACTAGGATAATCCTGTAATCGCGAGGAGTTAAGATATCAGTCGGTTGAAACGAAAGTTGGCGGCGGTCGTAAGTTTCGATCGTGCCGGTCACCACGATGTCCGGATCACCGCTGGTATTCAGCCGGTAGGTGCCGTCCTTCTGGATGGACTTCCTGAGCTGGCTGGTCACGGCGTCGCTCAGCCTCGGCTCCAAAGCTTTGCTGGAAAAGGGAGTGATCTGAATGCTTTTCGATCCTGCCACGGAGCCGTTGGTCGGGCCAAGCTGATAACCAGCGCAGCCACTCAGCAGCAAACAGATTGCAAAAATCCAGGGGGCCGCGCGCATCCTATTGCAAAGAACCACGTTTCTTAATCGAATCAATTCGCTGGCGGGCCGTGTCGGCAAACCGGGAGTTCGGATCTTTGAGCAAGACTTCATTGTAATAAATCAATGCTCCCTGCCAGCGATGGTTCTTCTCGTAGTACTTCGCGATATCATAGCTCCCGCGCGCCTGGTCCGTTTTCAACGTGTCGATGGTCTTTTGGGCCTCCGGCACCCGTGGGTCGGCAGGATGCAGGGTCATGAAATCCGTGTAGGTTCCGATGGCCTGGGCAGCGATGCTTTGATCATATTCCGCACGCTTGGCCTGTTTGTTATAGGTTTCACCCACCTTGTAGAGAGCATCCACACCTGCTTTTTCATCAGCATATCGATCGGCCGCCTTCTCATACGCTTTGGCTGCGGCAGCGTAATCCTGCGCGAATTTCTTTTCATGCGCGGCCCCGATATTCATTTGGGCCTGAGGCGCAATTTTGCTGTAGGGTCCGTTTTGGATGATTTGATCATACAATTTGATCGTTTCATCCATGCTGGGGGGAATGGGAAGATAGGTCAGCTTCTTGCGCCATTGTCCGCCAAGAAAGCGGTTGGCAATTTCGAACTGCCGCTGAACGACTTCGTCATAGTTTTCCACCTTCGGATATTGGGTGATCAGCTTCTGGTAAGCCTTGAATGCCTTCTCGTCCTGCTTTTCCGCCTCCAGGCAGCGGGCAGTCAGGTATTGAGCTCTGGGAGCATAATCTGAGAATGGCCACTGGTTAACAGTTCTTCGGCTGGCCTTGAGCGCTAACCCAAAGTCCTTGTGGTCATAGGCTTGTTGCGCGACGTCCAACTGATCTTTGGCCCGTGTTCTGGTCCAGCTCCCAGTCGTTCCATATTGCTCGTAACGCCAGCCCTCGCCCGGGGAGTAAATCAACGGGGCAGGGGACCGCTGGGTGAACGCCAGCAGAAAAATCCCGGCCATCCAAAAACGCAAGGGCCACTGTTTCATTGAAAAAGGTTACGTGGAACGCGGAGTGCGAGTCAAGAAACGCTCTGTGACGGATCTTCCCCGCTTTGGTTGAAAAATAATGTCGGCGGAACAGAAAAGATGGTGCACATCGATCTGGCGCTTGGTAGTGGGCCTTGCTCTTTTCCCTCTCGAATGCGAAAAGCCATGGTCGTTTGTGCTTAAAACGTGCAATCCAGTCGAATATAGTCCTCCCTAACTTTATTTCTTGACCCAAATATTGCTTGGGTCTACTGTTTTTCTTATGGGTTGGACTGTGGCCGCTCGGATTTTTTGTTTTGTGGGACTTCTCAGCTTGGGTCCTATCGTGCTTGCTGCCGCCGAAGGGGTATCGTCTTCGCCTTCTGTTGATAAAGGTTCCTTCAACTTATTCTCTCCAACCCCGCGAGCTTTGATGAGGGAGATGGTCACAGATCGGCCCGACAAAACCGAAAGCCCCTACACGGTGGATGCCGGCCATTTCCAACTTGAGATGGACCTGTTGAGCTATTCCTACGATAAGTATAACCATCTCCCGAATGCCACCGTCGTGGAGTCCTGGGCCTTTGCTCCAATCAATCTGAAAGCAGGTTTGCTCAACAATTTGGATGCTCAGCTCATTTTAGAGCCTTACAACAAGGTTCGGGTTCACGAGCGAGCCACGGGATTGGTGACACGCCAACAGGGCTTCGGGGATATCACTGCCCGTTTAAAATATAATCTGTGGGGAAACGATGAAGGCAAAACTGCTTTGGGTTTAATGCCCTTTCTGAAGCTGCCTACCAGCCACGATGGGTTAGGAAACAATTCGGTCGAAGGCGGTTTGATCGTTCCCCTCGCGCTGTCCTTGCCTGCTGACTTTGGCTTGGGCGCAATGGTGGAGTTCGATGCCATTCGCGACAGCTTTGGCGGCGGTTACCATCCGGAATTCATCAACAGCCTTACTGTTGGGCACGACTTGTTTGGGAATTTGGGCGGTTATGTCGAATTTTTCAGCCTCGTCAGTGCGGAATCGAGATCTCCGTGGGTCAGCACGTTTGATGTCGGTCTCACCTACGGGATTGGCAAGAACCTCCAATTGGACTGCGGGGTAAACATCGGCCTCACCCGTTCAGCAGATGATATCAATCCCTTTCTCGGTTTGTCCTTTCGTTACTAGAGTCTTATGGAGATTACACCTGCAAACTTGAAGGAGCCTTCTGAAAATGATGGATGGAAGCGGAAGAACCACACCCCAAGTCTGGCGGAGGTCCACGGGTCGGTGCCGATTCCCAAACACTTCGGCTTCTGGCGCAAGCTGCTCGCCTTCTCCGGCCCCGGTTATTTGGTGGCCGTGGGCTACATGGATCCGGGTAATTGGGCCACGGATTTAGCCGGCGGCTCCGCTTTCGGTTACTCCTTGCTCAGCGTCATATTGCTGTCGAATCTGATGGCGATTCTGCTTCAAGCGCTCTGCGCCAAGCTGGGCATTGTGACTGGCCGTGATTTAGCTCAGGCGTGTCGGGACCATTATTCAAAACCGGTCAATATAACGCTTTGGATTCTCTGCGAAATCGCCATTTGCGCTTGCGACCTTGCCGAGGTCATCGGCTCAGCCATCGCGCTAAATCTGCTCTTTGGAATTCCGCTCGTTTGGGGCGTGTGCATCACCGCGCTCGACGTGCTTATGGTCATGTACCTCCAGGGAAAAGGATTTCGTTACTTGGAAGCGCTGGTGATTGCGCTCATGCTCACGATCGGGGGCTGCTTCCTGGCGGAAGTCATTTTTTCACGCCCGGATGTCAAAGCAGTCTTGGGAGGCTTCCTTCCAAAGCTGGAGATCATTAAAAATCCGGAAATGCTCTACATTGCGATCGGGATCCTCGGCGCAACAGTCATGCCGCATAACCTGTATTTGCATTCTTCCATTGTGCAAACGCGCAAATACGAACAAAACGCGGGAGGGAAACGGGAGGCCATTCGTTTCGCCACCATTGACTCCACCCTCGCGCTGATGATCGCCCTCTTTATCAACGGCGCTATCCTCGTGGTATCGGCCGCAGCCTTTTACACCCGCGGACAGCATAATGTCGCTGAGATTCAGGACGCCTATAAACTCCTGTCACCCACTCTTGGCTTCACCATGGCCAGCGTTCTGTTCGCAGTGGCCCTGTTGGCGTCTGGTCAAAACTCGACCCTCACCGGCACGCTCGCTGGCCAAATCGTGATGGAAGGCTTTCTCAATATTCGGATCCGCCCGTGGCTTCGCCGGCTTATCACACGGCTGATTGCCATCGTGCCTGCCGTTGTCGTGACCATCATCTACGGGGAGAGCGGCACGGCGAAGCTCCTCGTGCTAAGCCAGGTGATTCTCAGCCTCCAGCTTTCTTTCGCCGTCATTCCGTTGGTGATTTTCACCAGCGATAAGCGGAAGATGGGTGAGTTCGTAAACGCGCTTTGGGTCAAGATCCTGGCCTGGGGCACGGCTGGCATCATTGTGCTTCTTAACGTAAAATACCTTTGGGACAAGATACTCGAATGGCTTAAGTAAAAAGCATCGCATGTACAAAAAAATACTCGTTGCCCTGGAAAATTCCCCCGCTGATCGGAGCCTGGTTCCGCACGTTCAGGGGTTGGCCATCTTGGCTCACTCGGAACTGCTCCTGTTGCACGTGGCGGATGGCTGGGCAGCTCGCAACTTCGAGAACCTCAAACTGGCGGAGTCCGAGGAGATGAAAAAGGATCGCGCTTACCTCGAACAAATGGCCGAAGTTTTCCGCGCCGCCGGACTGAAAGCCTGCTTTCATTTGGCCATGGGCGATCCCGCGACCCAGATATTGAAAACCGCCGAACGCGAGCATTGCGACCTCATTGCCATGACCTCCCACGGCCACAAGCTGATTGGCGATCTAATGTTCGGCAGCACCATCCACAAAGTCCGCCACGAGACCAAGCTCCCAGTTCTGTTAGTCAAAGAGCTCAAGCCCTGAACCATCCGGCTTTTTCAGTTCTCCTCTGCGGCCTCACTTGCGTCTTTGCGTTTCAAAGAGGGATGCACCGAACAATATTCGCCGCTTTTGGCCTCATGCCATGCCCTCCATGCCACTGCCCCCACTGGTCTGGGGGCTGATCGACATTCTGATTTCTGGTTTCGTCATTCAGTCACGCTTTACGATTCACGTTTCAGCGCCTCCTATTGACTTCCCTGCCAAAAATGGCTCCTTTGCTTACGCTTGAAGCCGTTGCTCCGTAAAAGTGTTGTTACCGAGTGGTTCCAGAACAACTACCCGGAGCCAACCCCCGCCCAAAAGGAAGCCTGGCCTAAAATTCAAGCGGGCCAAAACGTTCTCATCGTTTCCCCCACCGGCACCGGCAAAACCTTTGCAGCCTTTTTGGCAGTGCTCAGCCAACTCGCTTTGCTCGCGGAAGATGGCAAACTCAAGAACACCATCCACGCGATCTACGTTTCACCTTTGCGCGCGCTCAACTACGACCTGGAGAAAAACCTGAATGCGCCCCTCCGCGAGATCTATGGCAACACCTCGCCGATTCGGGTCGGATTGCGCACGGGGGATACCCCTTCTTCGGAACGGCAAAGGCAATTCCTCAAACCGCCTCACATCCTGCTCACCACGCCGGAAAGCCTGATGATCCTGCTCACGCAGAACAAATGGCTCGATCATCTGAAAAACGTCCGCTGGATGATCGTGGACGAGATCCATGCCCTGGCCGAAAACAAACGCGGCGCTCATTTGAGTGTCAGCATGGAAAGACTCGACTGGCTCGTGCGGACCTCCGCAGGCGAGGCTCTGTCTCAGCCGCTGCAACGGATCGGCCTTTCTGCCACCGTTGCTCCTCTCCCCGAAGTGGCCCGATATCTGGTCGGCACCCAGGCACCGTGCGAAATCGTGGACGTCAGCACCGCCAAGAAGTTCGACCTCCGGGTCTTTTCTCCGCTGCACAAGGATCCTTACCCCGTCTGCGGCTACACCGGTTCTCGGCTCATTCCTGAGCTGGCTCGACTCGTGACCAAGAACCGCACGACCGTGATTTTCACCAACACCCGTTCGGGAGCCGAGGCCGCGACCTATTGGCTGCACAAGGAACTCCCCGACCTCGCGAACCAGATCGAGTGCCACCATGCCTCCCTGGATCGGGACGTCCGGCAGGAAGTGGAAGATCGCCTCAAGCAAGGGGAATTGCGCGCGGTGGTCTGCTCCACCAGCCTCGAGTTGGGCATCGATATCGGTTCAGTTGATTTGGTGGTGATGCTTTCGACACCGAAGGGAGTCAGCCGCGCGCTGCAGCGCACCGGCAGGGCAGGGCACAACATCAAGTCTATCAGCCGCGGCCTGCTCATGGCGACCAACATGAACGATCTGGTGGAATGTTGCGCCACCGTTCTGCTCGCCCGCGCCCGGCAGCTCGACTGGCTGCGTCTGCCCGATGCGCCGCTCGACGTGCTCGCGCAGCACCTTGCCAGCATGGGCTGCACTCACCTTTGGAATCGCCACGCGGCTTACGAACTCATCCGCCAGGCCTACACCTACCGGAACCTGACCCAGAAGGATTATGATGACGTGCTCGACTACCTGGCCGGGGGAGGCAAGTCCTTGCGACAACAGTATCAGGATGTCTTCGGGAAAATCAGGCTCGACGCTGAAAGTTTCGAGACTCGCCCGGAGCCACGGGTCCGCCGCGACCTTTTGCAAAACATAGGCGTGATTCCGAACGAGGGCATGGTCCTCGTGCGCCTCAAACGGCAAACGCTGGGAATGATCGAGGAAATGTTCGTCCGCCAGTTGCAACCAGGAGATGTTTTCATCCTCGCCGGACGCCCAATTCGTTTGGAGAAAATCGGCATGATGGAATGCTTTGTATCGCGTGCCGACAACGCCATACCGACCGTGCCACGCTGGAACGCCAGCAAGATGCCACTCTCAAACAAAATCGCAGAGGAGATTGTCAAGTTGCGCGATGAAGTCAGGCAGCGGATCGAGGACGCACCCGAGCCCACGATTCGCTGGCTCAGGAAGCGGCTCGATTGCGGGATGAACAATGCCCGCATCATTTACAAAATTTTCGCGGCGCAACATCGGCTCTCGGAAATTCCGACCCAGGGCTCGCTGCTCGTGGAGGAATACGTCTCCAGTGGCGAGGAAGAAGCCGCCACCATCGGACCTGGGGAGAAGCCACGCATTGCCCGAGCTCGGAAACGTTTTCAAATGTCCGCCGCCCGGCATTATTTTTTCCATTCGTTGATTGGCCGCACCGCCAACGACGCCCTTTCACGGGTGGTCGCGCGGCGTCTCAGCAAGCTTCGGGGAGGCAATGCCGTGGCCACGCCGGACGACTATGGCTTTGTGCTCACGGTGACACCCGAGCAGGCCTTCACCGCCGATATGCTTTCGGTGCTCTTGAATCCGGAGAGTTTCGAAGAGGACCTGAACCAGTCGCTGGTGCGTTCGGATTTGCTAAAGTACCATTTCCGCAACGCCGCCCAAACCGGCCTCATGGTTTATCGCAATTTCTTTGGTGAACAAAAGTCGGTGCGAAAACTGCAATGGTCGAGTGAAGTCATTTTCAATGTTCTCCAGCAATACGAGCCGGACCACGTGCTGCTGCGCGAAGCTCACCGCGATGCGGTTCATAGCTTCCTGGATGCGGAGGGTGCCGTTAAATACCTGAAGTCGCTCACGCCGGAAGCGATCCGGCTCCGGAACATCCGGCGCGTCCCGCCGCTCTCGTTCGCCTTGTTCGCCACGAAAATTAAGGAAGCGCTTATGGTCGAAGACCCTCGTGAAACCATGGAACGGCTCTACAATCTCTGGTGGTCGAAAATCGAAGAAGAAGCCTCCGGATCTACCACCTGGAAACGCACTTGAGCCACTCGGGCCTGGCACGAAAACGGCGAGGCACTTTTCCCCCTCTCCTTCCCAAAAAGAAGGAGAGGGAAGGGGAGAGGATGCCCACTGCTCGTGTCCTCTCGGGTTACCCTTCAGCGGTTCCATCACATTCCCACTCCTCGTTAGAAGCGCCCTTCCACCGAACCCCTTTCTCTGCTACTCTGGATCGTTTGATGGACAAAACGCGTTTTCAAATCACGGACGATATTTGGTTGGATGCCCGCCGCGCCGCCTGGCTCCCTAACGCGGGGGTGTTGGCCGTGGCTGACCTCCATTTGGGCTACGCTTGGGCCTCGCGTCGCGAAGGCCAATTGCTCCCGGTCTCAGGCCAGGATGAAACCATCAATCGCCTCGCCGCGCTGCAAAAGGATTACCAGCCGAAGGTCTTGGCCGTGTTGGGAGATATCGTGCAACGTGCCCTCCCCATTCCCCAGCTCCGCGAAGAGTTTGACCGGCTTTTCGCCAGCCTGTCGACAGACACCACGTTGGTCCTGATCCAGGGAAACCACGACAAGAACTTAAGTTTGCTCATTGAATCCTGGAAATTCCCAGTGCAGCTCCTCGATCAATATACCGCCGAGCATTATCTGCTCGTTCACGGCGATGGCGACGCCACCGCCTCCGCGTCCTGGAAAAAGGCCGTCAAAGCCAAAGGGGCGCGAATCCTCATGGGCCACGAACATCCCGCCACCGTCATCGGTGATGGCGTCGCCTCCTGGGCCAAGTGCCCCTGCTTCCTCGTCAGCGAAAAAGTCATCATCCTCCCCGCCTTCTCCACCTGGGCGGCCGGAACCATCTTTCCTCGCTACCCCTTCATGTCCCCGCTCGCGCAATCAGCCCAATTCACCCAGGCCTACGCGATCCTTGCGGATAAGATCCTGCCAATGCCGTATGGGCGGTGATCTCGTTGTCTTACTGGGGAAGCTTCTTGGCAAAGTGCGTCGCGATGGTCCGCATCACATCCACACTCGAGAGTGCGCTCTCGCCTAGGGTCATGTCACCGGCTCCTTGCGCTGAGAGGCCCGGCTCAGTCGGCAGACTGCTCCCCGCAACCGCAATCCAGACAGGTTGACGTGTATGCAGGTCACAGATGAAAAATGTCGACTCCACCCAACCTGTGGGTGGTCGGTGGCCGCCTCGGTAAAAGTAAATCCATTCGTCACGCCCGGTTTCGGGATTAGGCCCCCAGCGACGATGAATCCGTTGCGCACGAAGGCGCACCGGACTTCCATCGTCATCCTCAATATTAATGAGCAAAATATAGCGAGCCTGGGAACGAAGGGGCAGAAACATTGTCAGGTCCTCCTCGCGAAGCTCCTCTTCCCTGCTGAAGCGGGATAAGAAAGCTTCCAAGTCCACGCCTGAGACCTTGGACTTTGTATCTTCAAGTGGATAAACCTGGATGTTGGGGTAAGTCGCTTTGAAGCTTTCCCTTACCACGGCCGAGATCCGGGGTGCCAGGTAATATTCGCCGCTCCCCAGACCGGCCACAGCCGCAATCGCTAATTTGCCCGATTCCAAATCACTCGCACGAAATGCTGGATCTTTGTGTAGGACCGTCAAGGTTTTGCAGCCGCAGCATAGCATTGTGAGAAGCAGCACAATGAGCAGTGGCGCGGTCCGATTTCTTGCGAACGGAGAGATTAAGGTGGACTGACGCATGCCAGGTGTAACGGGTGTGCTTTTCGGAATGCGGTCCATATCAGTTCCTCGGCTCACTTGCCATAACCAATCTCCTTCGCATCATTTGCGATGGCGGCAAGCGAGCATTCAGGGTTCAACGTTGCGACCAGTTGACCATTAAGTGGATCATGAGCGTAGATCGCCTGCACCGCACTCAGCGGAATCTCCTGCTCATAATAATCCGCCGCCCATTCTCGGTAGCATTCTGGTCCGCCTCCGAGAATCGCGATCAATTCGGCTGAGCCATCCGCCTCGGGTGAGACGACACCGCTGGCCGGTGGAACAACACTCCAGGTCGGGTCGGAATGTCGTCGCCAAAAACAGAAGGTCGCCAAGTTCATGCTGAACGCCGGCTCATGCAGGAATGACCCAAACATAGGAGGCACCACCTGCTGGATGCGTGCTGCAAAGGAACGATCTCGCGCCAAAGCGCATTCATGAGCGAATCCTTTTATCGCCGCGCCATTGCTATCAAACAGAATGAACCACTCATCGCCGCAGCCATTCCGCATCGAAGCCATTTCTTGGCCTTCTGCCCATTTCGAATTAAAACTGTAATAGCGGAATTCCCACTCGGGGCAAATAATCGCGCCCAACATTGCAATCGATTTGGTCAGACGCCGCACCGTTCCAATTTCCGGCAGTTTCTCAGGTGTGGCAGTGGACATAAACAATGTTTTAGCCGTTTATAAACTCAATGTCAGCTTCAGCACGCGGTTCAAGGATGACCTGATATTTCATTCACCGCCGGGGATCCGATGCTTCCTGCGGATACGGTCCAACACTTTGCTCGCCGGTTGTCCCTGTTTTTTGTGAGTAGACTCCAAGCCTTCCTGAACAGCGACAATGGCTTGGGCCTGGTCGAGAAGGTCCAGGAGTTTCTGGTAAGCCTTGGCATCCTGCACAATGATCTCCGCCCGGCCGTTCACTGTCAAAACTTCGGGCTTTCCAGTCCGTTTCAGCCGCTGGATGTGGCTCTTGGCTTCACGCTGGAACTCGGTAAGGGAATGGATGTGGTCAAGCTGGATCATATAAGCATTCAATTAACAGCTAATTCAATGTTCACCTCGGGGCTGAAAAGTGGCAACAAGAGCTTTTGCCTAACGTGACTGGAACAGGAGGAGAGACCGTGGGAGAGCCATCTGAGTGGTAAGTGATGACTGAACAATGGCTGGCGACATTGCTCATCGACGATTGGAGATTTAGGATTGTTGAGCCACTTCGCGGGGGGTGACAATGTGATTCAGGGCTTGCTACTGGCGTCTCAATCAACGTGCTTGTCGATGATGCGCTCGGCCAAAGCGGGCCACGACTGCTCTCGTTGGACGTCATAAACGAACGGGGTCATGCACGTGGACGGCATGTCGTCGATGATGATGTCCGGCTTGGCCGTAAAACCCTCGAAGAAGTCCGTCATGTCGTAACGGTGGGCAACCTTTCGGCAGTAGTCTGCTCCCACGGTGGACCAAAGGAAGAGGTGACAACCTTCATCACGCAAACGCTGCAACGCCTCACGTGCCCCCTCCAGGAGCTTGCCATTGGCATCGACGAGTGTGAGGTCCACGTCGACAAAGATGTTCGCGTTTTTCATGAGTGTGTGAAATAGAGTCGAAATTAGGGAGGTGTCAACGCTGGTCGGCGGGTAGTCGTTCCGAATCAGGCATTCCCCGTGCGCCCGCCCACTGCGGTCTGTGTGCCTGGAGACGAGCCGAAAAGGCAAGGATTGGATGCACTTCCACGATTTGGGCTCGCACACTCCTGTCCGCAAAGTGCCTTACATTGACGCTTGAAAACAGCCTCATTACTTCGCTGCTACAGGTTGCTGCTCCCATTCATTTATTTCCTTGGTGGCACCTGGGAGGACATCCATCGCAGCCTGAACGCTCCGCGCTCCTGCAGCCATAACCGGAAGCCATTGACCGGCCTCCTGGACCAGACGAGCTGTATAGGGCGGCATTTTCGTCCGCGCAGCATTCGGACAAGGTCGGTGGGGATGAATGGAGAGCAGGCGAAGGGTTGTTTGAGGGAGAGTTTTGATGAGGGGTTCGTTGGCTGCAATTCAAAAACGTTGCCCCTATCGAAGTTTCCGCTCTCCGAGGCACCGGTTGGCGGACTTTCCCCTGTGAAGGCCGTAATTAGAATTTGTCGCGCGTCCGATTAGCGACCTCGAGCCCACGCGACTTTGCATCTCAACAATTGACATTCTGTGACTTTAAAATCTAAATGGAAACCATTGAGACGTGACCCCAACCTAGCCATCCCTTTCGGAATGCCTTTCCGCGCCGGACCGGCGTATGTGGACGGAACGAACATCGCTTTGGGTACCGCGTATGTGTCCCAAGAGACAGGCCGAGTTCTTCCATGGTACAACCCGGTTGAATCGAAACCTTCAGAAAGTTGGAGAGATAAATGGCTAACACTGCGCGGTCGTTTTGAGCGACTCATTGATGAATGCGTTGCCTTACAGTGTACGTTGGCTCAGAGTCGAATCCCTGCATATCTAAGCTGAAGCAAAGCAAACACGCTAATGTCAATCGTTACCAGTGCTCCTCAGGGATGGGAATTTCAGTACATCGTGACGTGCTATGTAGGACTTAAAACCATGAACGAGGCGAGCGCACTTCGTATCGAACCCCGTGGTGGCGAGGACGCGGCATTGGAACTTTCTATTTCTGGTAGTGAACTGCGCATCGACCTGCAAGCGAAATCATCTTGTAAAGATGTTGCGTTGGAGGACCTCGCGTTATGGTATTGCCATTTCGGAGACCGCCAAGCCACTTCGAACTTATTGAGCACTGTCCTGCGAGATGATCAACGCCTAATAGTTTTTGTAGTTGGTGGCCGATGTCGGGATGACCTGCGTGAATTCTTAGTCGAGCCTGGCACTTTCCGGGCTCATGAACATGTGCCTTTGGTAAAGGCGCAGCAGGATGAACTCGCGCACCTCATCAGCGAGGGATCCACCGGAAGGAGCGCCTTGGCTAAGGAACGGCAAGCCTTTTGCCGACGGCAGGCATCTGCAATCCGCAAGGACCCGAGCTTTCAAAGCGCGCTTCGACGGACGCTGATTTGGGAACAACTTTCTAAGGCCGCACTGATTCAGCGCCTGCGCGACACCTTGGTGGACAGCTTTTCCGTGCCAAAGAGCCGATCCGACCTCATTGCCCTGCACCTGGTAGAGAAGGCGCGCATTGCGCGCGACCAACATGCGGATCTTTTGCCTGCATTACGTGTGGTCCTCAACGAAAGTAGTGGAAGTCGGATATTCAGAGGAATCAATGTTTCCCGTGGGTTCGAACATTCGCTTGAGGAGGTGCTACGTCGGAACCGTGTTCTCCTGCTTTCCGGACAAACACAGTGCGGGAAGTCGCACTACGCGCGCTTCATCGCTCAGGTAATTCAAAATGATGGGGGAACAATTGAAAGCAGCAGTGACGTCAACGAAGCGGCGAGGTTCTTAAGCAGTGTTGGAAGTGATGTTCGACTCTTTCTTCTTGAAGATCCTTTTGGACACTTATCCGTTGCGGCGGAGGGAGCAACTTACGTTTCTAAAATCCGGGACCTTATAAACAAGCTTGGTCCAAACAGGTTCCTTATTGTGACAAGCCGGGCTGATATTCTAGCAGCCCTTCCAAGTGCTAAGCGCTTGGGAGCAAACGAATGGATAGATCTTACCGTTGATGATCCCGTTTTCTTGGGGACTTTATGGGAGAAAGTCTCGGGGAGCATTACTGCCGTTGTTAAAGCCAGCATCGCTGAAAATATTCAGAAGCAGCCGCGGAGCGAAATTTTGCAGCCTGGGCATCTTGTGCACCTCAGTGCCCTTGAGAATATTTCGACACCCGATTTCAACAAATTGTGTCGGTTGGCACGTTTTAACAGTCAGGACCTCGCGACAGAATGGATGGAACGGGGCGGACGTTCAATGCGTTTACATGCTGCATTGGCGCTGGTGGGTTCAACAACACGGGTGGCTTCGTTAAGGACCTTGCGGTTCATGCTGAGCTGCGAACCTGCTGAACCCGGGGTCCGCATTCGCGAGATTTTCGAAGCTAGACGATTGGGCGTGGAGGCAGGACCTCCGCCGCCCTTTCCCGCTTGGCCGAAAGTCCATCCGTTCACCGATGATGACTGCGGTGAACTCGCTATGTTAGAGCGACGTCACCAACTGGTTTTTACGCAAGAGCATTTTCGCTTTTCGCACCCAGATTATCGAGAAGCTTCGGTTTTTGTACTACTTTCATACCCCCTTTCAGGTATCAGCGAGCCAATCAGCCTTCTTCGAAAGGCTTTTGCGAGCTTAGACTGTGATGCGGCCAAATCGGCTGTAATGATGGCCCGTGAATTGTTTCGGGAATTTACCTGCGTCGCTTGCCAAATGCAGGTAGTGGAGTGTGTTTTATTAGCGGCGAATTCAATTTTTCCAGCGGTGAAGGACCGAGCGCTAGCCACATTGGCTCTGTGGATGGATCATCTCCCAAAAGACACGCAGGAAAAGGTCCTTGAGTTGCTGAAACGTGCTGCTTACCGGGATGATGAGGTCCTTTGGAATGGAAACACTCCGTGGTTTAACCCGTCTCCGACGTATTCAATGAAATACGTTTTTGGCTTTCAAGAGTTGATACTGCCAAGTCGGGTCGAGCACCTACTTGAGCGGATACTGCAAGGTGACGCAGGGGAGCCGCTAAGTACGCATGATGCATGGGCCTTGGCCACGAGCTTGCGCAAAAGCGAGCGTCTCGTAGCACCAAAAATTGTGGCTGCGCTTTTCGCTTTTGATGAAGCCTTCATCCGAGCAGATACCGCTTTCTGGGCGTTGTCGAACATGCAAACTTATGTCCATGAGCTTGTAGATTTAGCCTTTAGTGATGAATATCCAGGAGTTGTGTTTCAAGGGGTGCTGGGGTGCTTCAAAGCTTGGATGCGCTTTTCGGTCGAAATACAAGGAATGATTCTGCCGCGCATTTGTAATACGTTTCACAATGTAGCGCACGTTACCTTTGCTAACAGGTTCATCATCGATTTTGCGGATTCACGTAGCCATGATGAGGTCGATTGGAATGGCCTCTCATTTGAAGAAAAGGCAGCGTGCTGGAGCTTGTGGGCGCAGATATTCCCTCATTTTCTTGCAACGGTTTCAAAACACAGAATTTGGATTGACCAAGGCCATCTATGGACCACTGCTCGAAAGTCTCTTGAATATGTTTCTCTAGAGAGCGGACTCAGCATCGCGAGGGCATGGTTACTTTGGATCGAAGGGAAACTGCTGTATTCACTGCCAGACACGTATGGGTTCGCCGTTGCCGAATACTTAATCGACGTGACGGCTGCAGCACCACATGCACGCACTCATCTTTCCAATTACTTGCTTCAGCACGCCAACACCTCATTTCTACTCAGGACTATCTGTGATTTCATAGCGAGGTGGGAAAAGCTCACGATGGATGAGCGCGAAATGTTGGCTCAAATGCTCTCGAGTAAGCGTAATGATCAGCGTTGGATTCGCGCAGTTATTCTTACCCGCTCTGATGTTCCCGAGGAACTTGTTGCTTTAATTTTACCGGACCACTGCTTATCAGAAGGTTCATTGAAAGATTTGGTGTGGAAGATGCCTTCAGAATTACTTGCAGATTGCTTGGCAGTATGGTGCGGCGCCCACCCTCGCCTTGACTATTTGGGGCTGAGTTACTCGACGGACATCCCTTGGCTCCCGCTTCTGAAATACTTTGTTCTGGAGCCGAAATCTTCTCATTTTCGACTTG
>JAQGOV010000370.1 GCA_028293425.1 Verrucomicrobiales bacterium | reverse complement strand
TTTGGTCGCATGGCATTGGAAGCAGACCATCAGGGACTCGTCTTTGGCCACCGTGGCCAACGGACGCATGCCAATATCCTGAACACGCTCGAACCCAGGCTGACTGACGATCTCGAGGTGCCGTTTGGCGGGACCATGACAGGATTCGCAGTTAATACGCAGGGTCTCGTAGCGCGTATCGTACTTGTGGGCGTTGGGTTCGTAGCGCGCTGTGATCTGGCTGCCGTGGCAATTCTGGCAGTTCGAAAATTCACTTAAGGTTCCCAACACCCGATGTGGTGGCCAGTTTGCCAGGTCCATCTCCAAAGAGAGATCACTGCTCACCGGCACCCAGGTCATGTTCTTGCGCAACTGGACGAACCAAACATTTTTCTGACGGGAAAAATCAAAAGGCAGAAAGCGAACAGTTCCGTCCGCGAATTTATGAAAAAAAGATTGGGTGCCACCACCGAACATGTGTCCGCCGCCCACTACCGCATCGGCAGTAATCTCGAGTTTAGGCACTCCAGGCGATTCCAGAACGAAGAGGCATTGCCCGTTCGCGTTGGTTGTGGGCGTAACAGTCGCATCGCGGAATCGCAAAGGCTGTCCGTCAAAATGGGCAATAACCTTGGTGTTGGCCGGAGTGCCGCCTGCTCGTCCGTGGGTGGAAGCATTCCATAAATCGTATTCCTTTTGATGACATTTGGCGCAAGTCTCCGAACCGACGAAATCCTGGAACTCAGGCTTGGTGATCGGCCCGGGAACGGAAGAACCAGACATTTGGGTCGGCGCAGCGGGCTTTTCCGCTCGTTTCGTGAAATGCCAGGCCAGCAGGCCAAGGACGATGAGGGCTCCAATGCCAACGCTGAACAAGACCAGCCGGGATCGGGGCGGTTGAGCGCCGCTAGGCTTTTCGCGCCCAACTGATTCCGTGCGCTTTTTCTTTTTCCTGCTCATCTTTGTTTCGCCCCGGAATTGTCCCTCGACCAGGCGGGTCCCTGGCACTGGCAAAGGGTACGCATATAGGCGACAAGGTTCTTGATCTCGGCAGGCGAAAGCATCTCGCCCCACGCCGGCATAAAATGACTTTTGTTCAGGATGGCTCCCCCGGCGGCAATTCCATCATACAATGTATCATCCGGCCGGACGGACATGTAAGCCGCGTCGGCATGGGCAGTAGGCGCTTGCGGCAGAAAGCGGGCATTAAACCCAGTGCCTCGGCCATCCAAGCCATGGCAGACCCCACAGTGGGTCATGTATTGTTCGCGGGGAGGCTGTTGGGCTTTGGTTGATAATGCTGCAAGCGGCAGCAGAGGATAGTCGGTTAACGAAAGGTAGTCCGCGGTGGGAGCTGATGCGTTTTGTTGAAGCAGGAAGTTGGCAACCAGGTTTGCAGTTGCCTCAGGCAACGGAAGTCTTGGCATGATTGTGTGTGTATTCATGGCCCTTGGATTAACAATCATCGAGTAAATGTAGGAGGGCTGTAGGCGAATCCGTGAGAGGGCCAGATCCGGCCCCACTTTCCCGCCCTGCCCTCCCAGGCTGTGGCAGCCAAGGCAAGACAGCTTGTCATTCAAAAGCGTCTTCGCCTTTAAGAGAGAAAAAGCCGATAACTGTTGCGGCTTGAAGCCAACTGGGCCGTTGGGCTGTTTTCCTGCCAAGCTCCATAGATAACCTGAGATCTGAAGAACTTCTTCCGCCCCTAACCGGAAGTCCGGCATGCGGCTGCCATCTCCCGGATGAAATCCGAACGGCCGAACGGCAGTTGGTTGCCGCAAGTAGGTTTCCAACCAGGCTTGGCTTACGCGCCCCGCCTCGTCGATTAGTTCCGGGGCCGCATCCTCGCGTGGAGTGGTGGAGCCATGGCGATGGCAGGCGGCACAATTCTGCGAACGGAAAATCGCTTCACCGAGTTCAGTAGTCACGCCTGGAAACTTTGTTTTGGCTGCCGCAAATTTTTGAGACAGAGCATCGCGTCGTTGCGGCTGGAAGGAAAACATGTAATCGGTCAGGAGTTGGATCCGTTTCACCGCGTCCGGTGTATTGGCTTCGAAATGCTGAGGATTGCCGCTAAGCCGATAGAACAGAGGAGGCATGGTTGTGACAGCGACCCCAAACATTTGCGGGCTGACGAGGAACTTCCTGACCCAGTCGGGTTGTAGACGGTGGGTGAGACCGGATAAATCGACAGCCCGGCTCGCACCTTTGCCTTCGAGCGTATGGCAGCCGAGACAGACCGCGATCTGGCTCTTTGCGTCAGTGACGGCCGCAGGATTCATCGAGGATGGGACCGTCGGTTGATTATCCACCAGGGCAGCCGGGAGTGCAGGCCAGGTTCCGGGAATCGACCTCTGCTTTTCCAGAAACGCCACCAAGGCCAAACTTTCCTTTTCGGAAAAACGAAAGTTCGGCATCCGGGCATTACCCAGGTGCTGACGCACCCGGGAGGGGTTTTGGAGATATTCGAAAAGGTACGCGGGGTTGTAACGCAAACCAGCGCTGCTCAAATCGGGCGTGAGGTCACGGAGCGTGCTTTGATAACGGAGGCCGGCATGGCAATAGGTGCAGCCGAGCTCACCGATCAGCGCCAGGCCAGGATGAGAAGGTGAGGATTGGCCAGCGGCCATGAATACTCCGCAAAACAGCACCAACGCCACTTTCCAGCACAGGCTCATGAGATTACCCGCGGCAAGGATTCGTGACGTGGCAGACTGCTCGGTGAGATCTGCGCGGCATGCAAGGAGGGTATAAGAATCTCACCCCATTTCCAAGGGTTAAACCGAGGACGCGAACGCCCGAGAGGACAGCTTAAAACTTCACGAAAGAAGCGGCCTGATTCGCAAGATTGACCATGCTGTTTGGGAAAAGGCCCAGATACAACATGCCAGCCATGCAGACGTAAATCGTGAGACGGAGAGGAATCGAAATCGGGATGGGCGTGAGATCGGGAACTTCCTTCGACCAGTACATGGCCCGGATGACTCCGAAGTAATAATAAAGCGACATGACGACACCGGCTATCGCAATGGCAACCAGCCAATAATAAGCATGATTAACCGCGCCTTGTTCGAGGGCCGCCCTAATCAGGAGAAATTTGCCAAAAAAACCGGCCAGAGGCGGGATGCCTGCCAGCGAAACCATGGCAAGGGTCATGGCCGTGGCCAATAACGGAGAGCGCTGGCCTAGCCCGGCGAGAGCACTGACATCGTCGCCTTCAACGCGGCGAAGCGCAAGGCAGAGGACGGCAAAAGCACCGAGGACCGTAAACAGATATCCGCTGAGGTAGTAGAGAATGGCAGCGCCTCCATAGGAAGCGTTCTTGAGGTTGGCAGCCATGGCGGCAACGCCCATGAGCAGGTAACCCGCGTGCGCGATGCTGGAATAGCCGAGCAACCGTTTCAGGTTGCGTTGCGGGATGGCGCAGAGGTTTCCGTAAAGAATGGTTACTGCGGACAGGACGATCAACAAGGTAGTCCAATGGGCGGTGATATCAGGCACCGCGGTGAACAACACGCGGAGAAGGAGAATAAAACCAGCCGCTTTGGAACCGACGGCGAGAAATGCCGTTGTCGGCACTGGCGAGCCCTGGTAAACGTCGGGAGCCCAGATTTGAAGCGGGAACGCCGCAATCTTGAAGCCGAGACCGGCCACCACCAGCAGAACTCCCAAAAGAAAAAGCGGCTTTGTTCCAAGCGTGGCCGTGTTCGCCGCTAATTCAGGAAACGACATCGTTCCGGAAACCCCATACACGAGCGCAATGCCATAAACGGTTAAAGCCGTTGAGAGAGCGCCCAAAATCAAATACTTGATGCCGGCCTCCAACGATGGCAAACGGCTTCGTTGAAAACTCGTCAGGATATAGAAAGTAACCGTGATCATTTCCACCGAAACGAAGAGCATTGTGAAATCGTTCGCGGAAGCGGCGAACATCATGCCAGCCAACGCAAACACGATCAGGCTGTAGAATTCGGTAATGCCAGCTTCAATCCGATCCGAAAACTCCACGGAAATGATCAGGACGATGATCGCTGCGAGGAGAAAGAACCGCTTGAAAAACAGGGATAACCCATCCACCAGGTAAGGTCCGTGCGTAGCATCGGGACCGAAAGCATAGGCAACCTCGGTACCAGGGAACCTGTAAAAGCTATATGCCAGAATGACTGCCAGGCCGGCCGCGGCGCCGTAGCCCAAAAAGGGCTTATGTCGTGCGTCCGTCCATAAATCCAGAAGCAGCAGCGTCAGCCCCAGGATGAGGACAGCCAGTTCTAAAATAATCAGCGACGCATTCATCGAGAAAAGAAAGATACGAGGGTCTTGCCAGCAGTTTGCGGGACGGCAGCCCCGGTTGCGGCAGGAGCCTTGGCATTCGCCAGGTTCACAATGGCCTGAGCACTGGGCTTGATTTTATCCGTTAAAAGACGTGGAGCAAAACCAAAGACCAGCAGGCTCACCACTAGCAAGGCGAACGGGATTTTGCGCCAGAGAGTCGCATCTTTTACACCCGCCCATTTTTCCGGGAGGTCCCCATGCAGGATATTGCGGATGGCACGCAGCATATAAATACCACCGATCACCAGTGCGCCCCAGGCTGTCGCCGTAACGAACCACTGGGTCTGCGTCGAGTAGGAGCCACCCCACGCGCCGAATAACACCAGCACTTCACCCGCGAAATTGGCGAACCCGGGCAAGCCGCACCCTGCAAACATGGCGGCCATCATGACTGCTCCAATAAACGGAAGCTTTCGGAGCAAGCCCCCGAGCTGGTTCATTTGGAGATTTCCAGTTTGCTGATAAAGGTAGCCGCTCACCGCGAAGCTCAGGGCAGCGAGTAATCCGTGAGCAACCATGACCATCACGGCGCCGGTCAAGCCGATGAGGTTTAGGCTGGCAATGCCAAGAAAAACAAATCCCATGTGGGCAACGCTCGAATTGCCGATCAGCAGGTTCAAGTCGCGCTGGCGCATGGCCACCCAGCCGACATGAAGGATGTTTCCAAGGCACAGAAGAGCAAGGATGTTCAGCCAATGCTGAGCCCCCTGGGGCATCATGGGGAGCGCAATTCGGATGAGGCCGTACAACCCGAATTTCTTGAGAACGCCAGCGTGCAGCATCGCTGTCGCGGTCGGGGCGGCGCCATATCCCAATGGCGCCCAGGTGTGAAAAGGCCAAAGCGAAACCAGGATACCAAACCCGAACATGAGCAGCGGGAATATAAAATTCTGAGCTCCGGCACCCATGGCATTAGCCTTGAAATAGTTGGTCATGGCGACCATGTCGAAAGTCCGTTCCTGCACGGGCATTTGGAGGTAAAGCGCCACCAGGCCGAATAACGCGATCAGCGCACCCAGACTGAGGTACAGGGTGATGTTGAAGGTAGCGTAATTCTTGTTCTGTCCCCTGCCCCAAAGCCCAATCATGATAAACGTCGGGATAAGCGCCAGCTCATGGAAAAAGTAAAAGAAGAACATGTCCAGGGAAGCGAAGGCTCCCAGGATCCCACCGGTCATCACCATGAGGAGAACGTAATAAAGCTTTTCCGAGGATTGAATTTCCCAGGAAACGCAGGCCGCGGCAAAGGCCACAATGGCCCCCATCAGAATTAAACCGATATTTAATCCATCGACTCCCACGTGGTAGTGGATGCCAAGGCTGTCCACCCATGGAATGTTGGTCTCAAATTGGATCGCTGTGTCGCCTGTCGTAAAATTAAGGAAAAGCAGAATGCCCAGGATCATGGAAACCAGCGTGGCACCCAATGCCACCATCCGGACGACAAACCGGTAATTGCGCGGAATGAGCGCAATCACGAGGGCGGCGAGGAGCGGCAGGCCAATGATTAAGTTTAACATGGTCAGAAATTTAAGAAGAGGTAAAGGACCAGGGCGAGCCCCAGCACAATCACAAAGGCATAAGTTTGGAGATTGCCTGTTTGGACGAGCCTCAAAGCCCGGCCAATGACTTCGGTCGTTCCCTGGACACCGCGAACCCCTAAACCCGCAATCACCCAGCGATCAAGCCAATCCGCCAGTTTCGCGAGGGCTTCATGGGTCACACGGATGAGCCCTGTATAAAGCTCATCGAAGTAGAAGCGATTCCGCATGGCTCGGGCAAACAGACCCAACCGGTGAGGGATTGGATCAACGGTAGCATTCAGGTACAACGCACGGGCGAACGAGTAGCCAAAGACCACCGCAGCCAGCCCAGCCAGGGCCGCCAGGGGTGCGTGCCCGAAGGGAGCCAGTATTTCATCAAACCAGGATCCATGATGAACCTCTTCGCCAGAAAATTGAGGAGCGAGAAAATGATTAATTCCCCAAAAGCCAGCAATGACACTGGGCACCGCGAGGACAATCAGCGGCCACTTCATGACAGCCGGAGCCTCGTGCGCGTGCTCGGCTTCTTCAGACCTCGGTGTCCCCAGAAAAGCCACAAAGATCAGCCGGAACATGTAAAAGGTAGTTAAGACCGCCACGAAGACTGCAATGATGAACATGATCGGGTGGGAGTCCGAAGCTAAAGCCAGAATTTCGTCTTTCGAATAAAATCCGCTCAAGGGCGGCACACCCGCCAATGCTAAAGTGCCGATGAGGAACGTCCAATAGGTGGCCGGCATTTTCTTTTTCAACCCACCCATATTCCAAATGTCCTGTTCGTGGTGGCAGGCGTGAATGACTGCGCCAGCCCCGAGGAACAGCATCGCTTTGAAGAACGCGTGAGTGGTGAGGTGATACATGGCAGCAGTTGGACCGCCGAGCCCAACAGCCATTACCATGTAACCCAACTGCGAAAGGGTGGAATAAGCCAGGATGCGCTTAATGTCATTCTGCTGCACGGCGATTAAGGCAGCCAGCAAAGCGGTGAAGCATCCAATCCAGGCGATAACTCCGAGAGCGGTGATGCCCTGAAGCCATTCGGGAGCCCAAACAGGCCAGGCTTGAGGAGCAGCATAAATGAAGTAAACGCGGCAGAGCATGTAAACACCCGCCGCCACCATCGTGGCTGCATGGATCAGTGCGCTGACGGGAGTGGGGCCTTCCATCGCGTCCGGCAACCAAACGTGGAGCGGGAATTGAGCGGATTTGCCCATCGCTCCGCAAAACAAGAGCAGGCCGGCAATGGTAGCCATGTTCCCGAGCGCGGATGGATCCGCAGCAAGCTTTTGCCGCAGTTGATCAAAATTCAGTCCGTTCAGGTTTGCAGTGCCCAACGTTGCCCAGACCAGAATGATGCCCAGAATAAAACCAAAATCGCCCAGGCGATTGGTGAGGAACGCCTTTTTGGCAGCGTCGGCGGCCGAGGGCCGTTCATACCAAAAACCGATGAGCAGATAGCTGGACAGGCCGACTAACTCCCAAAAGATGAACATCATGACCAAGTTGTTCGCCAGCACGATCCCTAGCATGGAAAAGGTGAACAGGCTCAGGCTGGCGAAGAAACGAGCCATGCTCCGGTCCTCGCGCATGTAGCCGAAAGAGTAAATGTGAATCACGCTCGCGACGCCGGTCACGATCAGCAGCATGAGGCGGCTCAACGGATCAAATTTTATACCAAAATCGATTTTCAAGTCCCCCACGGACATCCAATCAAATTTCAGTTCGAAGGGAGCACTGAACGTGAAGAAGAGAAAGAGACTAATCAGGAACGAGACAACCACCGCAATGATGGAGAGCTGGGCACTGAACTTTGCATCCCGTTGTGTAAACAAAGTGATGACCGCCGCAGCGATTAGCGGCAGAAGCAAAATGAGCCAGCCAATTTGTTCGGGGCTATTCATCGATTAATTTTTCAGGGTGGTTAGGTCCTCGACATGAGCCGTTTGGCGCTTGCGATAAAGAGCCACGATCAAAGCGAGACCCACGGAAACCTCGGCGGCAGCAACGGTGATGATAAAGAACACCATGATCTGCCCATTCAGATTATTGTTAAACCGGGAGAAGGCCACCAACGCAAGGTTGGCCGCGTTGAGCATCAGCTCCAGCGACATGTAAATGACGAGCACATTGCGGCGCATGATCACGCCGAGCAACCCCAGGCAAAATAACGCAAGGCTGACGAAAAGATAATGTTCGACCCCTATACCCATATTATTTCAAATCCCTTTTGCTAAGAAGAATGACTCCCACCATGGCGACGAGCAGGAGGATGGAAATCATTTCGAAAGGAAGAAGGTATTGGGTGAATAGGAGTTTTCCCAGGGGCACGGTACCACCCTCAACGGTGAGGCCGGGCATAGTTCCGCCAAACTTCGCCGCCATAATGGCCCGTGCAGAGATCGCGCCAATCGCGACCACCGCAATCAATCCCGTGATGATGCCGAAGTTTTTTAGCTTACGGCGCTGTTCCTCTTTCAGGTCCAAAAGCATGATCACGAATAGAAACAGAACCATCACCGCGCCTGCATAAACGAGCACTTGAACAGCCGCCAGGAAA
>JAQGOV010000333.1 GCA_028293425.1 Verrucomicrobiales bacterium | reverse complement strand
GAATACCAGAGCGGGCGCGGGTCCGGCCTATCCACCGCCCGAATAATCAGGCGCACTGCCTCATCCGCCGTGCCGTAGCCAGGCACAGTGCGCTGCCACAGGTAATTCTTGGTGGGATAATGCGAATCATGCTGAATCAAGTTGGTCCAGCACTCGCCGTAGGCATTTACTAAACAACGTACAATCCCGAGCCCGGTACGTTCCGGGTTGTGGTTCTCTCCATTGCGTGCAAAAGGACGGTTGGCAATAATCCCCTCTAAGTCCCATTCGCATGTGTAAAGGAGGAAGCGGACAAGCGATTGCTCGTCATCGGGATCGCCGCCCGCATCCGTTTCGATCAGGAGGCGCAGACGCTCCGCAGCTTTGAGTTCGGGCGCGGCGATTGCAGACCCCGCAGCGGTGATGAGTACACAAAACCATACCTTCGTCATGGCGCGTAACAAGCCTCGTTTTGCATATTGAAAAAAGATGAAGCAGAGACGTGGCGAGGAAGCGCACTATTCAGCGAATTCGATTGACACGGAATGGTTAAATTCGCATCATCCGGACGCCTTTCAGCGAAGAAACCATCGGGGTAATATGAAAAGATTTTTGTTCGGCGAACGAGTGGGATCGATGAGTCCGCCGACGATTCAAAGTCTTTCTGCAAGCCGTGGGGCAATCCTTTTGATAGTGCCGTGATCCTTCAAATGTCAGCCCGCGTCCGTGTTGTGCTCCATTGCGTTTCTCTGGTGTTTTGCCTGCTCGCGCCCGCTGTGTTTGCGCAGGTCGGTCCCGGCAACGCATTGCGTTTTGACGGCACAAATACCTACCTCAGCGTTGCGCATGCAAGCGCGTTGAACATGTATCCGCTCACGGCAACGGCTTGGGTTCGCACCACCAACCAGGATGCCGCGGTGCGGTCCATCGCCAGCAAATACTTCGAAAGCTCATTAAACGGTTGGGCAATGTTCATGTATAGCGGCCACCTGCGCGCGTGGTTCTTCCGGAATGGAACGAATTATGTGTGGGACGGTGGACTTGGCCTCGACGGCGGCAACATCGCCGATGGCCGCTGGCATCACACCAGTTTCATGGTCGATGCCACCGGTGGTTCATTGTTTGTGGATGGCGTGAAGGTCGCCGCCCGGAGTTGGACGGTATCCAGCGGCGGAGTGGCTTCGGGGCCGGGGCCACCCACCACGACCGAGCCCCTGCAGATTGGCCGTTACTGGACTTACACGACGCCTTTTCGAGGAGATATCGATGAAGTCAGCCTGTGGAACCAAGCGCTCGGCACGAATGGGATCAATTATGTGAAGCACCGCGTTGTGCCGACGGATAGCGATGGCCTCGTGGCCTGGTATCGCTTTAACGAAGGCAGTGGTTCCACCACCACCGACAGCACTCCCAGTGCGCGCGTTGCCACTCTTGTTGGGTCACCGCAGTGGGTGCCTTCGACCGCGCCAATCGCCCTGGCTCCGGTTGCAAACCGCGCGCTCAAGCTGGATGGTGCTTCTGGTCAGGTCGTCGTTCCCCACGATACAAACTTCAACGCATTTCCTTTCACGCTCATGGCTTGGGTGAAGACATCTCAAGCTGTAGGCACTTATCCGGCTATCGCAGGCAAGTATCAGGTGAATTCGGTGAATGGCTGGGGGGTGGCTCTCAACCAGGGCCGACTCCATTGTTGGTATTACAACAGCGCCAACAATGGGCTGGAGCCGGGTTACAGCAGCTCCTCGGATAGGTTCATTGCGGATGGCTTGTGGCATCATGTCGCGTTCGTGGTGGATACGAACTCCGGCCGGCTGTTCATTGATGGGCAGTTGGCAAGGACGGAGCCGTGGACTGGAACGCCCGGCCCAACAACTTCGCCAACCCAGCTCCGGATTGGTAGCTATACGTCCAGCCTGGCCTTTCTTAATGGGTTGGTTGACCACCTGTCGATATGGAACGTGGCGAGCAGTCAGAGCAATATCGTTCGATACTCCAGTTTGCCTTTAACGGGTTCGGAACCCGGCCTGGTCGCTGCCTATGAGATGGACGAACCAAGCGGGACCTCGGTAGTCGACCTCACTGGCCATTATCCGGGCACGGCGCAAGGCGGGTTCGCCCGCACTGGCTCGATCGCTCGAGTGGGAGATGGTTCGCAACACGTCCTGGCTAACATGGATGGAGCCGACTATGCGCGGCTTTGGGCGATCAAGACCAGTCCAACCGTGAATACATTTCCAATCCCGGCACTCGCGACCATGCGCCGGTTTCATGATTTCGGGGACGCACCCGCGCCTATCAACATCGTCGCCACCTTATCAGCAAGCCTCACTGATAACGCGGCGCAGGTTGCGTCACTCAACCTGCCTGCGCAAAACGCTTTCACCTTTGCCTTGCCGTCGGAAAACGCGAATGCTCCCGCCACAAACTCGGTTGCCAACCTGTTCGCAACGTTGAACGTCAATCCGGTTCAGCTCTCATCCGCTAACAGCACCTACAGCGCCACAGCGGCACTTTCGCATCTGGAAAATAATGGCCCTGCCATATCCGATGGCTCCATCACGTTGCCATTGGTGAAGCTGCTTGATTTTAATGGCGCACTTTTCTTCGGCAGCACCGAAACCCGGTTTAGCTCGGTCGCAAATTCGCCCTCGCCAGCTTTCATCGGCGGCGGGGCGGTGCAGAGCTCGTTGCAAATCGATAACAACTCGGGTTATTTGCTGGCGAAACCGACTTACCGTTTTGGGAATGGCTTAAGCCTGGTAAACGTGAACCTGTTCGACGACGGACATGCCGTGCTGATATCCGTCGGGACGCTGGCTGTCACTGGACCAGTTCCTGACCGCGAGGTTCTGAACGGGATAACCTTCGACCGAGTGGGTCTAAACATCAGCCTAAACGGCACGCGGGCGAATGTTGTTCTCCGGTATCCATTGGGCTTCAGCACGCGCCTGAGCGGAACGAGCAACCGCCTCACCTCCGCCATTGTCAATTTCCCTAACACTCTGTTGGATGACTTCCTCATTCCGCAGGCCGCCACCATGACGGTGGCCGGTCCCATTTACGGGATCGAGGAAACCAAACCTTTCTGGATCCAGGCGCCCTCGCTTGATTGGTCCCTTGCCAGCGGCCAGTTGATTCTCAATCCTCCGCTCACCCTGGCCTACGTGCGGCAGCGGGAAGATGATGCGTTGAATACCTCGCGGCCAACACTCACCGATCCATCGACAGCTAATCGCGTTTCCAATGACCGTTATTATCACAACATTGCCAATGCGACGGGGTCGGCGGTGGTGCGAGGCGATACGAATGGCGCCGCGTTGTTGTCCATCGACGCGGGGTTGGGCGTCACCGAGCTGCGACCGCATTTTCCTTACATGAATGAAAGTGCGGGCGGCCACATTTCCGTGACCGGCGGCCGCTTGTTAGTCACAAACGATCTGATCGATGAGGCCACCAGTTATGTGCAAATCAGCGGCGCGATCCCAATTTCCTATGCGCGTGATTGTGCCGACAAAAGTTGCAGCGGCTTGGCCGTTATAGGAAACACCACGCTCCCATTCACCACCGACACCGGCGCACTGCGCTTTACGCGCGATGGTGGGCTCGTCGGCAATGGCACCGTTCCTCCCCAGAACCTGACCTGGGGTTATCTGGGTGGCAGCGATTTCGCACAGCGCACCTCGGATGTCCAAGCCGGTGGTTTTCATATGCCGGGCACCTTCCTGCGCCCGGATCAAACCACGCTTGCGAGCGAATACCGGCCCGCCATTATTCTTTATAGCGGATTTGGCAATCCGACCAACGCGAGCTATCTCGAAAGGCCCGATCAGTCTGCCTATCGGACGGGCCTGGCCGATTACGCGGGACTCAATTTCCGCGGACCGGCCCAGGGGCACAGCATTCTGGCCGGTCGAGCCAGTGGCTGGTATCCGTTGGTCCCACAGGCCAAATACTACGCGCGCTTTTCCGGCATTAGCGGGATTCACCAGGCCGCCACCTTCCCTTCCGCCATGACTCTTTACGGGTATGCCTTCACTTTCACGCGCTACGCGCTTTCCTACCGGAACAGTGAAAACATCAAATCGCTGACGGACGGCGCAATTTCCTTCCCGGCGCAGCCAGCCGGTTTTGTGCAGGAATTTAAAGGCATGAAATTTCTCTGCCGCGGCGGGTTGGATTCGGCGGACATCCCGTCGGATTTGCCACCAAAACACCTCAATTACTGGAACACGGATTTTACGCCACTCACACTTCAGTTCCGTTCCGAGGCAAGCAGTACAGCGTGCAATGACCTGGCTCGCAAACTGGTGCTCGGGGTCGAGACCAAGCTCCCCTTCATTCCTCAAGCCCTGCATGCGGCGCTTGGTTTTCAGCCGAACGGAAATTTGGTGACGGTGGCGGATCACATTCCGGGCTGCGATTCACGGTTTCCCGTGCCGCCTGAGCTCTCGCTCCAAGGACCGGGTGGAAGTCACTACCGGATTTCGACGGCCAGCGATGGCTACTTCAACAATTGGGCGGCTCCGGATCGTCCCGCTGCAGGTTTCTACAACATTGCCGGAAAGATGGATGTCTTCTTCTTCGAGGACCTGAAAGTGCATTTGCACGTGACTCCTACCAGCAAAACATCCTCGGACATAGCAGTGATTGGCGGCTGGCGAGCCCTCGATAAAGAAGGCAAAGACCTCGGCTGGACCATCGGTTCGGATAACTTCTTTACCAAAGCCAAATTCGATGAAACGCACCGGGGTTTTCCACCAGGAGTCTCCATTGCAGATTACCGCAACAGCCCCACGGAGGTTTACCATCCGCGGGCGCAGAAAGACTGGATCGAGGTAGCAAAGTTCGATTACCCCCTGGTGTGGAATAAAGGGCTGCGCCAATTCTCATCCTTCGAGGATTCCAAAGTCGTCCTGCCCGTGATTGACGTCAGCAGCCGCTTGAAGCAACTCACCCCGGGTAAAGCAGACATCGATTTTTCCCAAGATCTCGACCTGAAGTTGCCTCGCATCAAAGCGCTCGACTTCGTGAACGATGCCCTCGACGAAATCAGTGGGCCCATCAACTCACTTTCCAATGCAGTCAGCCAGGCCTTGGGTGGCGCGATCGATAGCGCTGGCTTAACCCGCGGGTTACACGGCTTGCAGCACACGCTGCGCGATCAGATGGACGACTTTCTGCGGCCGGTCCTGGCCCCTGCGCTCGATCCGGTGGTGGATAGAATGTTTCCTTTGCTGGCGACTCAGCTGAGCACCGATGCCCCAAATTTTCTGAAGAACGTTTCCAACATCGTTGCCAATGCTACCGTGGATTTGAAGGGCAGCATTCGCCAGATGAACGGTAATGCCGGCAACGCTGGCAGTGTCGTGGGCCAAATCAGCAAAACACTCATTGATGTCGACGACACGGTTGGCCTGCTGCTGCGAATCGTGGAAAAGGATGGATCGGGCAATCGACATGCAGTGCGAACGTTGTTGCAAAAGATTGCCGAAGATCAGGGGCCGGCGCTCGGCATTGTTGGCAGCATCGCGGACGATACGGCGAACGGGTTGTTAGCGGATCTGGAACCGACCCTCGCCCAATTGGAAACCGACCTTCGGGACATCCGTTCCGAGTTCGCCAAAATACGAGGGCAGGTGACCGCCGCCAATGGTGACTTCAACCTGGCATTGAGCTCAGTAGCCGGCAATCCGGCCTCGTTGGACCAATATCAGAAGACGGCTATTGCAGGGCTCACCAATTTGTTCCGCAGCGTCATTACGCCGGCGGGTGACTATTTCACGGCCAATCCCGATGCCGCAAAAGCAGCCATTCGCGAGCGCCTGATCGTTACGTTTTTTGCGTCCTCCATGCCTGCTAAATACCAGGAGACCTTTAAACAATTCCTCTACGATGACGATGCCTTGCTGAATACCTTCCTTGAGACCCTTTTCCAGCAAATCAATCAATCCATTCGCAACGCCATTTCCTCCCAGCTCGCGGGCGCGACCGACGGTAATTTCATGGGCATGAAAGGTCCTGGCAGTTTCAGCCAAAGTCTCGCCGCAGCCAAGATTCGGGGCGCTCCGACTTTCAATGGCGATGCGCTCAGGAAAATTCGGCTCGATGCGGATGTGCAATTAAATTTGGGGGACCAGATCCACTTCACAGCCTACATGCAGATCACGGAACTGGATTCGCAATCCACACCCATCGAGTGTATCCCCGCGGGCGGCCCTGCCGCGGAGGTCGTGATTGGGGCGCGTGACGTGCCGCTGGAATGGTTCGGCCTGAGCCCAATTCCGCCGGACAAGCTAACTCTGAGCGTGGAAGCTCGTTGGACTTTGCAAGGCGGGTCGGTCATAGGAATTGGCGGCTTATTTGACGTCAAAGGCAAAGTCGGCCTGAAGGGCTGCAGCATCAATGAAATCGGAGCTACGCTCGCGATTGGCGAAATCGAGAATTTCTTTGGAGCAAAAGCGGCGGGGACTATTACGATCATCGGGATCCCAGTGGATATCACGGCGGGAATTTTCGTGGGTCATGCGTGCAGCCTGGAGCCACTCATCTTTATCGATCCTGAAGCTCCCAAGGTTCTGGATAATGCAACCAGCTTCACAGGAGTTTATGTGCAATTCGGCGGCAGCCTTTCGCTCTCGGAAATTTTGTTTGGCACCTCCAGTTGCTTCCTCGACATGGAAGCGGCTGTAACTTCAGCCACGTATTATATGGATGGCCCGCGCTCCGGGAAACTGGGCATGCGCCAAAAGACTTCCGTGGAGGTCGAGGTCCTCTGCCTGATCAGCGGCCACGTGGATATTGCGTTGTTTTCTTCATTATCCAGTGGACCCAACGGATTGGAACTCATTCTGGGAGGATCGGCTGATGCGTGTGGCGAGATCGGATACTGCCCATTCTGTGTCGAAGGCTGCGTCGGCATTACCGTCAAAGGCATTGTAAACGACGGTGGAGTGGATTACTCAGTGGATTTTTAACGACATGGGTTTTGCAAAACATCATTTGATCGCTAGGTCGGAATCGAGCAAGGCTCAGCCCGGCCGCTCTGCGTTGGTTCATTTCTGCGTTCATCTGCTTTTCCTGCTCGCTGCCGTAACCGTTTCGACGACGGCGCTCGCCCAGACTCCTATCAACGACCTTATCTTCACCGTCGGTACCACCGTGCGGGACCAGTCGAGCCAGGATTGGTCTTACGTTTTAGTTGGCGCGGTGGATCCGGCGCTGTTGCGCGGAAAACGTTTCGCGGTCTATGCCAAGGCAGGCGATCCCTCTAGTGCCGCCGCATTCACCCGGCGCGCCGATTTGTTCCAACAGGTGGACAGCGCGGCCGTCAATTCCTTGCTCAATCAATCGGTCTCGCTCGGGCAAAATCTGTCGTCTTTGTCCCAGACGCTGGACGGCGCGCTCCGCCGCATTTCCGGCGTCACTAATCAACCCTTGCCGCAGAAAGTCCTGACGCTCTTTCGGGTCGCCGCCACCAACCAGCAAACAGCCACCATGTTGCGGTTGCTGGCCTTAAATAATCCCGGGATCAAACTGTCCCTCGGCCACGCCTTCACCGAGGTTGTTGCCGTGGTCACAACTTACGAGGTGCGTGAAGCCAATCCCATCACTGGTGTTCCAGGTGATGTCCTGGGCAGAGTCACCATTACCCCAGGGACTCCGGTCGTTCTGCCTGCTCCGGGAGCGCCCTTTCAACTCGTGACCAACCAGCCGAGTGACCATCTGACCATTCGCCTCCGATGGGGCACGCCCGATGCCTTGCGCCGGTTGTCCTTGTTGAGTTACGGATTCAATGTTTGGCGAATGCCACGTGCGCTCGCCGAGAGCGGCGGCTTCAACCTCACTCCCCCGACGGTTGCGCAACTCCACAGCAACCCAAACTTCCATCTCGCAAACGAAGCGCCGACCACCGCCACGAAGGATTTCTCCGCCGGCTCAGGTCCGGGAGCAGCAGATGATCCAGCGGACCGTACAACTTATTTCTTTTCCGACAATAATCATCGTAGCAGGCCCGGGGCTCAGGCGTTCGCTGATGGCGAGGAGTTCTATTACTTCGTCACTGCGCGGGATATTCTCGGCCGGGACGGCTTCGTTTCACCCGGCCGGCTCGCGCGTGCTTGCCGGCGCAATCCGCCGATCGCACCCGCTTATCCGAGCATCCGTGATGAGCCAAAGATCACGCAATTGGGCGGTGGCCTCACCACCAACGAGCAGCGTTTCCGCCTCACCTGGACCCAAAACACAAACGCTTCGCAGCTCGTGACGCATTACTGGATTTATCGCTGGCCCAATCCAACGATGACTTTCACCAATGACAGCGTTCCTTTGAGCAATCGAGTAGGTGTCGTCGTTCACGTTCCAGGAACCAATCAAAATACTTTCCTGGATGACTTTGCTGGTTCTCCGAAAACCCCGGGCCTGAGCAATTACTGGTACACGATCCGCGCTGTCAGCGTTGCCGCTTGCGACCCGCTGCTCTCGCCTCATAGCCCGCCAGTCTCCGGCGTCTTGCGCCAGCGCGAAGGCCCCCCCGCAACCGTGGGAACCGTGGTTGGCAGTTGTGGCACGGCCGCTGTGCTCTTGACTAACCTCATTACCGAAACGCTCTCCAATTACGAAACTGGCCGGCTTTCTTTTCGTTTTGTTTGTGATCGGCGGGACCCGGGCATTGCGTGGGTCCGCTTCGATGTCACTAATCAGTACTACAGCACTCAGTCCTTTGGCCCTATTTATTTCGCGGCGGGCAACGATCATATCGAATTCGATTATATGCCCCGGTCCGATGTGGTCTATTTGCCCGATGTCGCCTGCGTGGTGGGGACCGCTTACGGCTCCATTTCTCGCCCAGCCAACTATCACTTCGCCACCAACCCGCCGGACAGTCAGCGCCAGAACCTGCGCTTCTACGCCGGCCAGGTGTTGCTCACCGCTGTCAGTTCGACCGACCCGTTGTTGAACGCGGTTAATCTCGGCTACGGCAACGGCACGTATTGCGTGCCGGCCATCAATCCTACCCCCGATGCCAGCGGGACTGTCACGATGCAGTTCAACTTTCCTTCTAATCCTCCCGTGCTCATCCAGGTGTCCAGCAACGGTATCGTGTGGTCGGACGCTGGGATTTCCACTCCTGATTCCAGTGGCAATTACGCGATCTTGTATCCGGCCTGCTTGTTCGGGCCATTGCCCAGCATTCGAGGCTGTGTCGTCAATCTGCCGAATGATGCGGATTGCCAACAACACGTGGCCCGGAGCGAGGATACGGGCTCTGTCGCACCGATCCATGTTCATTTTCGTTTAACGCCGCGCACACGTGAATACCGCCTTTATCGCCAGGTGAATGATGGTGCGCTTACCCTCCTGTCGCAAGGTGCCGCCAGATTCGATCCTGCGAAGCCCTCCTTTGAACTCGTTCGTACAGACGATGCCATGCCGGTTTCGCCTGCGCGCCTTTGTTATTACGTCCAACTTTTGGATGAGCACGGGAACCCTAGCCCCATGGCTCTCATCGGCTGCAAAGAGGTGAAGCCTCCGCAGCTTCCCACACCGGTGCTCGCCGAGCCGGCGGGCGCGGGAACGGTTGCCACCCCTCAGATGTCCTTAAATTGGTTTTGCCCCACCGCTGGCGTTTATCGATTTTCGATTTTGGTTCATCGCTTGGATGATCCCGATGCTACCAAGCCCATTGACCTGACCGGGTTCAAAGTCGTGAAAGGAGAGAACATCGCTGTAGGCAGTCTCTTCGCGCAGGCCAATTTCCGCGAACTCGTCCATTTCAGCGAATCTCGTCTCACGGTCCCCATCGGGAGTGGCTTCGGGCCTGGGCCGCAATTTACCATGACGGTAAATGTGTCCGCCAATGTGCCCTATCGTATTTCCGTTCGGGCCGTGGACGCACAAGGCGCCAGTGGTCCCATTTCTGCCGCGTGGGATTTTACGTGGCATCCGCCGGTGCCGCCAGACATCGTGCAGTGGCCCTTCCGATCTTTGCCTGCGGTAGCCGCCTTCCATCCAGCCATCCAGGCGAGTTTGATGAGCAACTACACGGATCAGGCCTTTCAAAACCTCGCTTTCAGCCAGGACTATCCAGTCGGTGTCCGGATTGGAATTGTGCCCAATTGGGATGGACCTCCCTTTCTGGAATACACGAATCGCCATGTCCAGCTTACTGGAAACAGTGCCAGTGACTTTCCGGTATTGGACCCCAACCGTTATCTCTTCCGCCGGAATGGGCTCGGTACCGATGTGATTTTGCCAGCCGCCTTATATCGGCAGCAGGTCACGAATGTTAATTTCCCCAGGGTCTCCGGCAAAGTGACCCAAGTGTCGCCGCTCCTGGAAAAGCTCGCCTTGCGTCGATATAATCTTGGTTACGAGGTCGTTGATAACCTGGTTGGACATGCGCCTCGCCTCGAGGTGGTCCCCACGGACGAGGGCTATGGTTATGGCATCTACTTGTTCGATACACAGCCCGTCATCACCGGTGCTGCATACCAATACTACCTGGTCCGATTCAAACCAAACCATGAGGTCGACCAAATTGTCCCCGCCGGAACCGTGACCATTCCCTAGCATGAACGCGCGACTCAAACTTATTTGGCAGCGGCCCTGGAAAGGGTTCGGTTTCCAATGTGGTGCAGTTGTTTTGAGCGTGCTTGTGTTCGCTGTCCTCGGCTCGACTGGCGTGGCTGCTTCGTTTGTTTACGAAACCAGCAACGAGTTCATCAGTAGCGGAGATTTCAACGGAGACGGACGAATCGACGCACTGGTGCTTGATAAAGCAACCGGCAACGCCCGTGTGGGATTCCAGGATGCGAGTGGTGCGCTCTCTTGGGCCGATCCAATGCCCACAGGCGTGCCCAGCCCAGGCTCTTTGGCGGTGGGTCGTTTTGTGCAGTCCAATCGCACTGCGATCGCCGTAACCTCGCCTTCATGGAACCGCATTCATGTGCTGGTTCTCTCGGCTTCCAGTAATTCGCCATTTGTCAATAATCCTGCGCACGTTGGACCATCACTCCTCGTAGGGCTGGACGCGCCTTACGGAACGGTCAGCCCTTTTAGTTCGCTGGTCACAGGCTCCCAGGCGGATTATGACCCGCGCGTCAGCCTGTTGGATCTATTAGCGTTTGTCGGGGACAGTTCGGCTCACTTTCAGGATCAGATCGCAGCGGAAGGTCAGCTTGCCAGTGCAAACTCTCTTCGCCTTGGGACTGGGGCCACCACCTCCGTCGCGGGTATGAGGCGAGGAAGCAACGACACCTTCGCTGCCTATTCCTACACGAATCAAAACAATACACTCTACCGAGTCCAGCTGCATGCGGGCACCGAATATGTTTCGGGCTTATTTAAATGGAGCCGGGATAATCAAACCACGCCGGGCTTGTTGTTCTACGTGCCGGGGGAATCGAACATCATCTCCCAAAGGATTATCGAGACAGGCGGCGTGTTCACTTTGGGCGCGGCCACGGTCACGTCCTTCAACTCGCCAATCAAGCGGGTTTTCTACATCGACGAGGGCACCAATGGCTTTGCCGTCATTCATTTCGGCGACGGTGTGGTGGGGGTGCGCCCCGCAGGGTCAAACGACCAGCTGCAGGCGGTCTATAACTTTGGTTCAGGAAGTGCCGGAAATGTGCCCACCGGCGTTGTCCCGCTTGGCCCTGGCAAATTCGCTTTGCTTTTAGGGGTCTCAAATACTGTTTCTTCGGCCCAGGCGCAGGTGTTCACCAGGAGCGGAACCAATTACGTTCAGACGAGCAGCAATGCTTTGGCTGCTACCACTTCGAATGGCACACGCGCTAATCTCTGGCTTTTTGCTTATGAACCGTTCGTGAGCGCGAACCCTGGTTTTATTGCGTCGCTGCACGCAGGTGATTGGATTAAGTCAATCACCGGCTTGCCCGGTTCGGTTTCAGTGGTGACAGAAAGCGATGGAGGCGTGACAAACGGGCTGGGAAATCCAACCCCTCAAAGTCTCAGCTCGCCTTCCCTTAACGCAGCGTTTGGCCTCATTAATCAATACCACCCGGCCATATCACTCTTCAGCTATTCGGCGCCACGCGTGGCGGAACCCGTGCTCATCACGATCTCACCCCAGCCAGGGCATTATGACAGCCCTATTAGTGTCACGTTTACCAAGGGAGTGAGCACCGACCACGTTCTCTACCGATTGGGCCCGGGCGCTTATCAGGAGTACGCCGCGCCTTTTGCACTGGGCACTAATTCTCAAGTGCAGTTCTACGGCACTACGGCCGACGGCTCGCAGCGATCCTCGTCGCAATTGGCTGATTATACATTCACGCCCAAGCCCGACCTGCTGAACACGAATGGGAGCAATACGGGCACCAACTCTTTGCCTGGCTTAGGCGTGACCAACGGCATCCCCACTTACGCCTATGGGACGGTGTTCTACAGCCGCCAATCCGGAAGCACGGGAAGCATTTGGGCGATTCACCTGGATGGCAGCGGCGATCATTACATCACCGAAGGGGTCCGTCCGCGCATTTCACCCGAGGGGCGCTACCTCGCGTTCCTGCGTGAAGGCGATCCTTTTGCCACTATTCCGGTTAATAATGGGAATATCTGGATTCGCGATCTGCTCACCGGTGACGAGTCGCGCCTCATTACGCACACGAATCTAATCGTTGGGTTCGATTGGGAATACGGCAATACCAACCTGGTGTTCGATCAAGGGTGCGGGATTTTCCGGACGAAGCTGGACGGCGTCGTGACGCCGGTGGCGTTCGGAACGGATTGCGCCGACGATGCGCCCGCCGTGAGCCCGTTCGATGGAAGCCTCACCTTCCACAACCTGAGCAGCGCGTCGAATAATCTTGGTATTTATGTGACCGGACCGGCTGTTGCGACGAAACAGAAAGTGCCTGTTGGAATTCTGAAGCCGCGCCGTCCTGCCTGGTCCCCCGATGGCCAGCAGATTGCCTTTGCGCATTACCAATTCACCTATCTTCCGGAGAGCGGGGAAGACC
>JAQGOV010000749.1 GCA_028293425.1 Verrucomicrobiales bacterium | reverse complement strand
GCCGCATGACTGTGTTTGCTGCCGGAGGCCACGCGCGCACCATGGACTTCCACGAAGGCGACGTGGGATACATCGATCGTTCGATGCCGCATTACATTGAGAATCTCGGCGACACAGACCTGGTATTTATTGAAGTCTTCCCTACGCCGGAGTACCAGGATATTTCACTGGGGGAGTGGCTGGCGCACACACCCTCTCGCCTTGTGGACCAGCATATTGGTACTGGCGAGGACTTTCTGCGCAAGGTTGCCCGAAAGGAAGCAGTTATCACGCCCGCGTGATCGCGATCGAGCCCCAGCAGGAGCCTACATAGGAGTTTTGTCCCCTTGTCTGTAGTCACAAATTGGGGAGATGGGCGAATCCTCCGCGCCCTATCCCGTCTTTCCGCAATTCTAGCGTTCGCGTTGTCGGCAACTTCGGCATTCGCCCAGCGAGAGATGTATCCCCAGAAGGAGGGGCAAACACAGCCCTTCCACTGGGATCAACTTCCCAGCTGGATGACCCTGGACATGGAGTTGCGCAGTCGGCTTGAAGACCAGACGTCGCTCGACTACGTGCCCGGCAAGGACCGCCTCTACGATCTCACACGCGTGCATGGCGGCTTGACGGTGCGTCCAACAGAATGGCTGACAGGATACCTGCAGTTTCATGACTTACACGCCCTGGGTCTTCCGCTGCGCGATGTCGCTGCGAACATGCGAGATACGTTTGACTTCCGGCAGGGCTCTCTCGATTTCCATCCCGGGCCGATGCATTTGATTGTGGGACGCCAGGAACTGAAGTTTGGCGATGAACGTGTTGTCGGCATCAGCGACTGGACCAACACCAGCCGTACCTGGGACGGCGCCGACCTGCGCTTGGGCGACAAGAATCGCATCGATCTGTTCACCACGTCGGTGGTCACGATCTATCCAACGAGCCTGGACAAGCACGGGGCAGGGCTCACGTTCCATGGCGCGGAAGCAAAGCTCGATACAGTCGTTCCGAATACGTCGATACAGCCCTTCGTTCTCGTCCGGGCGTTGCCACGCGTAATCAGCCAGCAGGGTCGCCCCGGATCGGAAACGGAGGTCAGCTTCGGCTCCTACTATGACGCCAAGTTGCCGTTCGGCTTTGATACGTCAGGAACGGGCGTGCTGCAGCGCGGAAGTTATAGCAACGACTCCATTCTCGCTGGTGCCGGGATTATTCGTGTGGGATATGCGGCCGCCACATTGCCATGGAAACCGCACATCGAAGGCGCGTACGCCTATGCCACAGGGAATCCGCAGACAAACGCGTCGCGGATCGGCACGTATGATCTGCAGTACCCAAGCAACCACAATGCCTTCGGCTTGGTGGATCTGTTCGGCTTTCAGAACATTAAGCAGGATCGGCTGAATTTCTCGCTTGCTCCTCGCTCCAACTTCCTGCTGCTTTTTCAAACAGGCTCTCTTCACGTGGCATCGGTTCGCGATGGTGTTTACACAAGCGCTGGCGCAAGCCTGTTCAAACCACCGCCAACCGGCTTTCTACGGGACGGAATTGGCACGGAGTTCGACGCGTCGGCCAAATACATCTTTCATAAATCCTATGTGGTGAACGTTGGCGTAGGGCACTTGTTTCCCGGCGCCGTGATGACCAGTTCAGCACATGGCGCACCGTTAACCCTCGGCTATTTCCAGCTCACCTATCGCTTCAAAGTCGACCATTAGGGAGTGGTAAGCTACGACATCTAATCTACCAACCAGACAGTCCATCGCGGGGGTTCTTCTGGAAACGGAAGATAACGGTAGGTATGCTTTCGCAAGTTGCTCGGCAGCTTGCGGGTTCTTAAAGTAAAAGGGCTGAAGCTTGCGCCTCAGCCCTTTTACCTACAGTCGACTACTGACTCCCTGTCAGCGCGACTGAACCTGCGATACCGTCGTCCCATTGCCGCCCTGCTGCGCATTCGAGAGCACCTGAACCTCTACCCGGCGATTCTGGGCGCGGCCAGCGGCGGTCTTGTTTGACGCCACTTCCTTATCCTTGCCGATCCCGATCAGGTAAAACTTGTGCGCCGGCACGTTGAACTTGGAGGCGAGATACTGCACCACTGCCTCAGCGCGGCGCTGACTCAACTCATAGTTGTACTGCGCGCTGCCGACGGAGTCCGTTCCCCCAGTTACCTCAAGAATATAGCCCTTCGCCTGGCTGAGTTGCGGCCCAAGCTGATCCAGGTCTGCCTTGTCTTTCTTGGTCAGCACGCTCTTGTCAAAGCCAAAGGTAACCGACGTGGTGGCGATCTGCTTATACGTATCGAGGTTGGAAACGACGCTGGCAAGTGAGTCCGCGCGGTTCACGGCCTCCTGCGCGCTCTGGTGTGCGGCGGTGGAGGCGGCGCTTGCCTGCTGTGCATTCTGATTCGCCGCATCTGCCGAAGTCTGGGCCTTGTTGATACCCGTCGTGGTGCGCTCGTTCAGATCCTGCAGATTGCGATTGTTCTTGGCAGTCTGATCATCCAGTTCATTGGTGTGCTGGACCAGGGGCCCGGTCTGGCTCTTCACGTAGTTCTTGGTGGAGCAACCCGTAGCCAGCAGCAGCGCAAAGGCTCCCACCGCGCAGCCCGAAATGTGATTCATACGCCTCATCTGTGTCTTCAATGGAAAATCT
>JAQGOV010000307.1 GCA_028293425.1 Verrucomicrobiales bacterium | reverse complement strand
GACCGACCGGGCTTGATAGGGGTTAAGCATGTTCCTCAGAAAAAACTTCTATTGAGGTAGACCTTGTCTCCGACCTTAATCCTATGGTGCCCCCAATCCTTGCGCTTCACCACCCGCTTCGCGCCGTCTCCAGACGTGACCGTCGCCGAGGGCGCCGTGAGGGTTCCAGAATCCGGGGGCCACTTGTATAGCCCGCCGGCGCGGGCGACGACAACCTGTATCGTGTCGCCATCGCGAAAGGAATACATCCCGGGATTCTGGACTTCCCCATCTACTCTCAACAAGAACTCGTCCTGCTGTGCCTTGGCAGAACCTGAAGACTTGCATGAGGCAAGACTCAGGATAAGACATAGCGAGACAATAATGATGACGATGGTTCTCATGCCCAGACCATATGGCTTAACAACGGTGTTAACCACCACGGCATTGCTTCAGTCATATTGCTTCTTATCCTTTTGTGCCGTCGCAATAGCATCCTCGATGATGAGCGCGATCAATTCATCAGGCGAGCCGTCGAAAGCGACCAGGCCGTCAGCTTCTTCCGTTACGCGGTTCTTCGGGTCTGGGAAGTTTAGGAGCCACATAACGCAATCCAAACCCAGCACCGCCACATCGGCAACAAAAATCCCGCAATCTTGGGCCTAAAGGGATCAGTCCCGCATTTCTATACTTCAACATTCAGCCGTCACCAGAGTGGCTGCCGCTTCATTCCGGCAACTAGGTTGGGCCTGGGCGTTTCCACCACCAAATGGAAGTGCATCCTCCCGCGCCAGCGCATTCTGAAGTCCTGAAGGGACGAAAGACATTAGCCCAGGGTCAGCGCCGCACCGGCGCGCAGCCCTGGGTTAAACAGCCACAAAAATCGTTTCCCCTCTCCTTTGTGCCGTTTGCCAAGGAGAGGGGACAAAGCGGTGAGGATTGCCTCTCGATAACACCGCGGGCTTGATAGGAGTTAGGCCGCGTCGTGTCAATCTGCTCGTAAATCATCAACGATGTGTGCTGTGCGCGTGACATCTTTGGGGCGCACGCCAAGCTGCTTAATAATCACCGCACTTAATCTTTGCCAAACCTGCTCCTCATCCGATGTGGCGCCACGCTGTTGGAGCATACAAACAATGTAGTCGTGCATGTCTCCAAGAACAGCGAGCTTCGGAGCGTCGGCGTTCGGAATCTCAATGCCGAACTCTTCCTCGATAGCCACGACCAATTGAACGGTGTCTAAGCCCATAACGTGTAAAGCGGCCTATCTACAGTTCCGCTGAACGGCACTTCAGCTTAACACCTGAATTTTGCCACCTATCTAGTTTCACTAAAACCACTCTTAATCCTGCCAAAACACTCTGTCAAAACCCATTTTGTAGCATAACCCCGCCCTTGGTGACCCACCAAAGGCAATTGACCCAGAAGGGGTCGCATAGAGTAGCCGGGCGGTCGAAGACCCCCCGGTATCTGCCCGGAGCGTTCCATCGACTCTAGAGGAGTCGCCCGAATGCCGCCAACTTCCCACACACCTCTCAAGCGCTTCGGAGAACACCTCCCGATCCTTCTCCTCGTGGAAAATGTCTTCACCTCTGTCGCCACGGTTTATGATGTGATAAATCTCAGCCGGACATTCCACGCGAATTTTCCTGACCATGAAAAGAAAACTGCTCTCGTTGCGATTTGCCATCATTTGACCGTTGCCCCGACCTCATTCGAATAGATGGTGCCGGACCAGATGGGGCGGGCGTCGCCCGGGGAAGGGCCATTTCCCGTGTATTTCACTTTGAGGGCATACCGGCCAGGATTTGTAGTATCCCAAACCGGAGGCTGCAATGTGCCAGCGTAGCGGACCACTTGACCCGGTTTCAGCTCCGCCAGGGTGAGCTGGTATTGTAAAACAGGCCCCTTGTATTTGATCTCGCCTTCTGGGCCGGTGACGGTGATAGCCCAGAGCGAAGGCTCACCGCTCAGGTCGTAAGGACGCGTAATCAAAAACGGCTTGCCTCCAACATTTTTGAAGTACAACTCAACCGGAATCCCATTGGTTGCTTTAAGGGCATTCGCGGGAACCTTGAGGGCACACGTTAGACCGTTGGAAGCAGCTCCCCAGGTTTGGGGAATCTCTTTAAAGTCAAAATCGGTTTGTTCACGTAGGCGCGTGTAACGCGTGTCATCCAGAGGTGCTGCGCCCAGGCTTTGGATGGCAAGAAGAAAACCCCAAGCACCAAAAGCATGCTTTGTTGAACCCCCATGGTTTGAATCATCCTTCTGGGCTTGGAAATCACGCCTTGCATGGTCATACGAACCTATGGCAAGCCGGTTGCGAGTCAAAGCACAATCTGCTTCAAGCATCAGGCAACACCCTGCCAGAAGCAGGGCACGCAGAAACCCATAGCGGAGGAGGACAATTGTTAAAGACAACGCTACGACCGCACACGGTTAATTGGGTATAAACTCCAAGGTCAGCCCGGAAGCATCACCGCAGGGCGCAGATTGGGCGTTGACGTTAACCTGGTGAGAGGGGCATCCTGCCTGTCATGGCGAAGGTATACCTGAAACACCCAGCCAGGGTCGCGTTCGTGCTCCTCATTCTAGGCGTCGGCCTCGCGGCCTCCACAATAGGCGTGTCGGCCTACGTGTATGGAAGTTTTCCGGGGGGGTGGCGCTGGTCTTTGTTGTGGGTCATCATTCCGGCGGCGGTCGTTGGGGTTGCTGGGCTGGGCATCAGGGGAGTTCTATTGCTCTCAATCCCCGGTCTACTCGCCGTTCTACCAGCCGTTGTTGGGTTCCTCCTTGTAATGGGAGGTAGAGGGACAGACGAAAGCGGCTGGGCCTGGTTGAGATCTGCCCAGCTTTCAATTTACGCCGTTATGCTTTGGGGAATCGTGTTGGCGGCTAAAGGGTGGATGGCATATTTTAAAGGCCAGAAAAGTGAGTGCGAAAAGGGCCAAAATGAAAAAGTGTCCCTGTAAGCTGCTGAATACTTTCCGCACAGCCATTAAATCCAAAAAGGGTCAGGCCTTGGTTTCATGGTATTGGACTTTTCCCGCTTTCGCGAAGATGAGCATGCCGTGTGTTGTTCCTGTGTCCAGCGCATGGTTAGACGACATGTTCACTGCGAACGGCTGTCTTCCGTGGTCGGTAGCACTCGAACCACAGATAAGCGCCGGAAAAGCTATCAGTCCCGACCATTGTGACATCAACCTCTTGAAGGCATGACCCGGGCCTTTCCCGCTACCCCAAGCGACCGGTGCTCAGGAGGCATCCATCTCTACGGCCGCAAAAGAAATGAGCGAGCTCCGTGACCGATGGCTTAGTCCGCCGGAATGGACCGTAGAAAAGGTTTTGGAATTTCCCCGCTCTGTCGATGGACCTTGGGCTCGTTACGTCCATAATCCAGATGCGAACGGTATTGGCACAGTCCGCTACCCGCGTGTGCAGCCACGTGACGCGGAATGCGGTGCCAAACTTCAGAAGCGCACGCTGACGAACCTTTACAACGAGCGCCCCACCTGGCTGGACCTCGCCCACAAGAAACTGGACGCCGCAGTGGCCGACGCCTACGGCTGGCCTGCCGACCTCACCGATGACCAAGTTCTTGAACGCCTCCTCGCCCTAAACCTCGAACGCGCGCCGCCGCAGAGGGAGCGGAGCCCGCAGAATGAGCTCCCCCAAATTCCTCGCAGACACAGTTGCTCCCAAGCACGCCATTGCAGCCTCTCTGGACGTTTCAGGCTTCAGCTCTTTTTGCCAACGCCCCGACGCACAGGCACTCCTTCCCAAGTCACCATCGCCACGGGCTGAGCTTCGCAGCCACCTTACAAGGTGCTTTAAGCTTCGGGGTCAGTCTCATCCAATAATCGGTCGGTCCTGGCGCGCCTCCGCCTTTCCGAAAAGTAGACCACCAAGGCAAAAAGACCAAACATCAGGGCCACCGATGCAGCGCCGCCTGCCAAACCCACAGCAAGTGAAGCCCACGGCCCAAAACCGGCCACCTTTAATCGCTTGGCGAGAGGCAGGCCCAAACAACATGCCAGCACAATTCCAAAGAAAAGCAGATAAGGCTCAACTAGAAAGCCGCGGTTTCGTAGGACAGTCGTACGAAGTAGTTGCATAGTTTTAAGCCTGTATACCTTGTCTGTTGAAGGCGTAGCCCCGCATTTCTAAAGTTTTCAACCGTCCACATCTCGGCCACCTTTACACCCCCATGTTTGTTCGTCAACTAAAGCAATCCAGCTCAACGACCATCCGTCGCTCGATCCAGCCCTTGCCTCTAGGGGGCAGTTTCGCGGTCACCAGCACGGGAAACCGATTCCAGCCTTCGTCCCCCCACCCCTGACCTCTCACTGCAAACGAAGCCATCTCAGAAAGGGGAGTGGATGGCGCGGCCAGCCCAAAGATCGGCCACTGTTCCCGTTCGTTCTTCCGGCCACACCCAAAGAGCCGTCTACTGCCGCTCAATTAGCTTCGGTCGCTTCCCAAGAATCTTTTCGGCATCACTGACCCTGCAATTCATTTGTTCACTGTAACATTCCCAAGGTGACATCTCGGTGTTTTTGACTAAAGAAGAGATAGTCATGCCATTGCGAACGAGAATGAAAAAACCGTTTTCAGAGTAATTTTCTGTCCAAGTTGTTCCCGAATTATAATTGGTGCCCACGTCCCACCACATCCATACATTCGAAGTATCTTTATTGTCAGCCTTACCAATTACCTTCACGACTTCTTCAGTTCGCATTCCACGCTTAATCCGATGGCGCAAGTCAAAAAGAATTTGCATACGCCTTTCCCCTTGCGCGGTTTTGACCTCCCTCATTAACTGCTTTTCCAAAAAGTAGTTATACAGTAAATTCAAAACTACAAAGCCCAAAATAGCCAACCCAAAAGCAGAAATTATCTTGAGCCCAGGTCTGTTCATTCAGGAGAACGATAAAGGAGCCGGCAGGACTTATCAACTACAACACCTTCTTGGCTATAGGCGTGCGACGAGGTAGCGCTACTATTCAGATCATTGTCTAAGAGCCTGTACGGAAATTAAGGCTTCAGGATTT
>JAQGOV010000275.1 GCA_028293425.1 Verrucomicrobiales bacterium | reverse complement strand
TTCAGGGAATGCCCCCCCAATTCAAAAAAGTTGTCGCTGACGCTCAGGTTGGATAAGCCAAGCACTTCGGACCAAATACGCTCCAGCAGTTGTTCCGTGAGAGTGGCTGGCCTGACAAAATCCGGAGTGGCGAAGGGCCGGTGCCGCGCAGGGTCAGGCAAATTTTTACGATCCACCTTTCCATTGGGCAGCAAAGGTAAATCGTCCAGGCAGATAAAGAGTGCCGGAACCATATAATCCGGGAGCTGGTTGCGAATGAGTCGGCGGAGCTGGGGAATCGGAACGTCTCCAGCCCGTGCGGCCAGATAGGCGATCAGGCGGCGCTCGCCCTCTTTATAATCCCTGGCCACAACGGCAACCTGGCGAACAGCAGGGTGGTGCAGAATCGCGGCCTCAATTTCGGCCGGCTCGATGCGGAATCCGCGAATCTTGACCTGTTCATCGGCACGGCCGAGGAACTGCAGATTGCCGTCTGGCAGGGCGCTCGCGAGATCGCCCGTTTTATAAAGCCGCGCCGTGGGATCTGCGTTGAATGGGTCGCGTACGAACCTGGCATCAGTCAGCTCCGGTAAATTCAGGTAGCCCACCGCCAAGCCCGCTCCTCCAATGTATAACTCGCCGGGGGTGCCTGCGGGAACTGGCTTCATATCCGAGTCGAGCACCATGGTTCGCACATTGCGAACAGGGCGTCCAATCGGCACCAGTTCCGCGCTGTCCGGGTGCAACTCTCCGCCGTTCTCCTGCGGATTGTAGATGGTGGAGGTGATGGTTGCCTCCGTAAGCCCATAAGCGTTCATCCACTCGATGCGATCGCCGACCAACTCCCGCCATTTGCGGTAGGTCTGCATGAGAGTTCTTTCATTGCCGACTACCACCAGCCGAACCGAGGTTGAAATCGAGCGATGGGTCCGGTCCATTTCAAAAACCAGTTCCTGCCAGAAAGTGGTCGGCAGATTCAGAACCGTGAGCGAGTGCTGCTGGACAAATTCGAGAAAGGCCGCGATCGACGCGCGTTGCGGATGAATGACCACGGAAGCGCCGCTGAGGAGAGTTGGAAAGATTTCCTCGCCCGCGACATCAAAGCTAATGGAAGCAAACTGCAGAACACAATCCGCAGGCGTGAGCCGGTAGATTTCAATCATCGCCAGGGCGTGGCTCACCAGTGCGGAATGGGGAACCTGCACTCCTTTTGGTTTGCCAGTGGAACCGCTGGTGTAGATGACGTAGGCCAAGTCGCCACTGGAGGCTCTACGAGGTGATTTTTCCGGAGCCTGCGCAGGCTGCTGGACAGCTTCTTCGACCAAGAGCAGCCTGGCTTGATGAGGCGGAAGGCTCTGCAGCAGGTCTCTTTGCGTGAGGAGGACGGAAGCGCGAGTGTCCGCCAGCATATAAGCGATGCGCTCGGCGGGATATTCCGGGTCGATGGGCACATAGGCGGCACCGACCTTGAGCACTGCCAATAAAGCGATGATGAGGTCGGCTGAGCGGTCCATGAAGATACCGACCAGGTGCCCGGGGCCAACTTGCAAAACCTGCAGATGATGAGCCAGGACGTTGGCGCGGTGATTCAGCTCCGAGAAAGTCAGCACGCTGCCGTCGCAAATAACCGCCTCGGCGTCTGGGGTTTTCTCAGCCTGTTGTTCGAATAATTCGTGCAAACAAGTTTGCTCCGCCGCCGCTTGCGAAGGAGACAATGCCTTGTCCCGCTTGTGTGCCTTATTGAACCACATGATGAACGTTTAGTTTATAAGAAGTTGCACCGGGGCGGGGGCATAGGGGTAGTGGGTAAAAGCCTAAGAAGTTGATTCTCAACCGTTTTCTAGTTCTTTTTCAGTGAAAGTCGGCAGTCTGGCCGTTATCCGAGAACTTCGTTGACTACTTCCAGGACGGCTTCTGGAGTAATGGAGCGCATGCATTGGAGTAAATGTTCCCGGGTGCCTTTGATGTCTTTGCCATCGTACAGGTAATACTCCAGGTTGCGACCGGCGACCAAGGGATTAGGCACCAGGCGAAACGGCCTGAGCCACGGCTCGATCGTTTTATTGAAGGTGGGGGACTCGATCACGATCTGCTGCGGCACCTTCATGGTCGCAGCGAGATGCATGAAGGCGTTGTCGACGCTCAGGAAAACGTGGCACTTGCGAAGAAGCGCGGCGGCTTCCTTCAGCGAGCGGCTTTTGGCGGCGACCAGGCGAGGATCCTTGATCGCGGCGAGGATTTGGGCGTTGTCCTCCTGTTCTTCGGGTCCACCAAATAGAACTACTTGAATGTCGCCGTGGGCCTTGAGCAGCTTGCGGAGAAGCTGAATGTAATTCTCGATTGGCCAGCGTTTCAGGATGAGATTCTTGGTTTTACCGGAGCCGACGTGAACGGCGAGCAAGCGCTTACCTTCGAATTCAGGACGGCGCACCCAGTCAGCAGCCCATTGTTCCTCGGCATCCGTGAAAAAGAGCTGGCAATCCACGGGCTTGCTGGGCAGAGGCTGGTCGAGCAGGCGCAGGAGGTTCAGATTGTTCTCGATGCAATGGATGTTGTAATCCTGATCGATCTCACGGTTTACGCAAAGTGAGTCCAACCAGTTGGAACATTCATGGCGATGACTCAGGCGCAGTGGGGCCCCGATCATCCGGGCTATGATGCGGTATTCCCGTTTGCTTTGCGGGTAAGTATTGATGGAAATGTCGTACTTTTCCCTCCGCAGCCGGGCGATGAATCGCAGGTTGGAAGAGAGCTTTTCCTTGAGCAGGTTCTGGAAGTAAACGGTGTTGATGTGAGGATTGCCCTGAAGAATGTCCCGGGAGCCGGCCCACATGACGGCCAAGTCGATCGCAGCGTCTGGGTAACGTTCGCGCAGGACGCGCAACAACGGCGTGGCCAGGAGCGTGTCTCCAATTCCCGCGAGGCTGATGACCAGGATTTTCATTTTGGCTGCTAAGATCAATCCTCGCCCTGACGTTCGCGCCGGGCTTCTCGAACTTTCATATACCTGGTGGCGGTGGAGAAGGCTGCATGCCAGGCGAGGTAATAACCAGCCCATCCATCAAGAAATCCCCGCAACAAGAAATAGGAGCGAAAGAAGCGCCAGAATGGCCGAACGATCAGGTCCAAAGGTCCAACCTTTCGGTTCGTTTCGAGGCAATGTTTCACAAACAGATCGCTGTAGGAAGCGAGCTTGGAGAGCTGCTGATTAATCGTCTGGTTGGAATAGTGCAGCATGTCTTTGCGCAGCTTTTTGACGGGGCCGGTAACCTCAAGTTTGTAATGCGGGTCGACGCCGCCCCATTTCGCCTGGCCCTTTTTCCAAAGCCGCACCTGGCGGTCAGGATAGTTCTCCCCATGCCGGAGCCAACGCCCGGCAAAGCACGTGCAACGGGGAAAGGAGTAGGCGGTGTCGAGGTCGGCCTGCTGGTCTTGAAAGAGGGTTACTATCTCCTGTCGGGAATCGGGGGTGACAACCTCATCCGCGTCGAGGGCGAGGATCCAGGGCTGGGTGGCCTTTTCGGCGGCCGAATTCATTTGAGCAATGTAGCCTTTCCACGACTCACGGAAAATAGTGGCTCCATATTTGCGAGCGATGTCATCGGTGCCGTCCTGCACTTCAGCATTGATAACGACGCAGATCTCGCTGGTCCAATCCGCGATGCTGGCCAGCGTGCGGCCGATGCGGTGCGCCTCCGCCCCGGAAATGACACAGACCGATATTGGCAGGCGCGGGCCGGAGAGGTCAGTTTTCATGCAAGCTCAAGAATATCAGTCTGCCCAGCGATATGCGTGAATTTCCAGTTTTTTCTGCGGGTTGGATGAGAGCTCGAGGATCTGAAATGGCAACTATCGCCCTGCGGCTTCGCGCAAAATCCTTAGCCAGAGGTGGAAGACGATTTGCTGGCTGAAGGATTGATCGAAGCGCCAGCGGCCTTCGGACTGAAGGTGCTGGCGCAGGGATGGGTCATTGATCAGCTTCTGGATCTGGTTTTCCCACTCGAGTTCCGTGTTGGCGAAGAGGGCGCTTTTTCTCGGCTCGACCATTTCGGAAAATGCGCCGACGGGGCTGCCGACGATGGCAGTGCCGCTGGCCATGTATTGGAGAGCTTTGATGGGGGATTTGCCAAGCGAGAAGGGATCGGAGCTGAGGGGGAGGAGGCCGATGTCGAATTGCTGGACCACCGCGCTTTCCTGGCCCATGACGTAGGGGAGGTGAATGATTTCAACACCCTGGCTGGAAGGAGCTTTGCCGCAGTGAATGGCGATGCGAACTTGGGGGTGCTTTCGCTGGACGCGGCGGAGAGCCGGCCAGAGAGGATCCAGGTAGGGAAGGCTTCCGGGGCTGCCGGTCCATCCGATGGTCAAGGGCCCAGGAGATGCGGCGCGCATGGGCCATTGTTCTGAAGGGAGGGACATGGGGACGACCCTGACCTTTCCACCGTAGGCTTGCAAATCGGAGGCAATGACTTGATTTGCGGCCAGGCAGAGGTCGGATTGCCGGACTATCGAGCGCATGCGGGAGCTAATACGGAAGCGAGTCAACCAACTGTGCTGCTGGTGATGACCAAGCCAGATACGGTCGTCCGAGTCATAAATCAGGCGTTTGGAATATCTGCGAATTTTTCGGAGAATGGAGGGGGAAACAATTTTCTTTTGGAGGATGACCAGGTCAAATTTCGCCAAGGATGGAAAGTCGCGGAAATCGTGGGCCAGAGCCCATGAGAACTCGACGCCGTTCTGGCGAAGCAAGGGCTCATATTGGAGGAGCCGGTAGTAAGTGCTCGCGGTGGACGCGGGACCAAAAGTTAAGGCAAACAGGCGCATTTCAGCACCGCACGAGGCCCAAGCCGATTTTGCGCTGGTCGGGAGCGCGTTCAATAAACTCGACGGTGGAATATTGCTGGCGGAGTTCGGACCAGAAGCGGTGCACCTCCAGGTCTGGCTGGGCGGGTCTCTCCAGGATGTCGTGCAGGGCGATAATGCCGCCGGGCCGAACGAGGCGGCTGTAGGAGTCAAAGTCGGCGCGCACTCCCTCGTAGCGGTGGTCGCCATCAATGAAAAGGAAGTCCACTTTTTGGCCACCGAGGGCGGTTTCGAGCTGCTCGAGTGTCTCCCTTGTGTGGGAATCTCCCCTCAGCAGCTTCAAACGCTGACCGGGTTGGGCAAAGCTCTCGTAGAGGGGGATGCGCTCGGGCGGGTAGCCGCCGCCGTATTCGCCCTCGGGCAAGTCGATGCTGACAATCAACGCGTCCGGGGTCGCGGCTTGGCACCACATATACAATGTGCCGCCGTGACAGGTGCCGATTTCGACCACGCACTGCGGCCGAAGTTCCATGATATGGGAGAAGAACCTGGTGATCTCGTCCCGGGACTGCATGGGCTTGATGCTCTTGAAAAAACCTTTGCCTTTGTATTCGAAAGGGATGGCGAGCCGAGCTTCAGGGGTCCGATACCGGCCTTCCAAGCTTTTGAGTTGCTCCGTCGCATTCTCAAAATGCGGGCGGCGGCGCAGCCGGTACCTAAACTGTTTAAACCATGAACTCATACGAGTGATTGTGACTAAGCTGGGGAATCCTTCAAGACAGGTGTGCTGCGTTCGTTCGCGACGTTTTCCAAAATTGAGATGGTTTGAGCGACATTCCGCTCCATGCTCAAGTCAAAATCCAAGCCGGTGAGCCGCGCGGCTGGGCGGTTTTTCCAAAACCGGATAGCTCGAACAATGGCCGGGATATCCGCCGGGGAAGCGATGATGGAGCCGGTTTGCCCTTCCCGCAGCACTTCGCCAGCACCGTTCTGACTGGAGGTCACGACGGGCAGGCCGGCTGCGAGCGCTTCAAAGCACACGTTCGCGGAAGGTTCGTAAATGGGCAGGAAAGTAAACAGGTCCGCGGCGGCGTAAGCGTGCTCCACCGCGGCCATGGGTCCGGCGAAGATCACATTGGGCCCAGCCCCGTAGGGCTTGGTTCCCTTGCCCACGACCAGAAGCTTCACCTTTTCGTTGGTGAAGGCTTTAGCAGCCTTCAGCAGGAAGGAGAGTCCTTTGCGTTCCCAACCTGAGCCGACGAAGAGGAGCAAAAATTCATCATCCCGCACACCAAACTGAGCGCGCGTTCCCGAGCGATCTCCCTGCTGGAAACGTGGCAGGTTGATGCCATTCCGCACGATGTGGATGCGGTCGGCGGGAAATTTGAAATGCCGGAGAATCTCGTTCTTGACCATTTCCGAGTTGGCAATGACGTGGCGAGTGTTGCGAGGAGAGAACGTTTCCGCTTCCAGCGCCATCATGTTGCGATGAAACGCACCCCAGCCGACGAACGGCTTGCGAAACCAGGGGGCGAACTCACGCCGCCTTTGCAGCCAGACGCGGTGGACGCCGTCGCCAGCGCGATAAACATCCTGACAGGCGGTGCGTTCAAGGCTGAGGACGCAATCGAAATGTTCCTTAGCCAGTTCGCGTTTGACCGCAGCGGCGAAGACAGCAAGACGACGCGCGCGCGAAGCGTGGTTCGGGATGAGACGAACCGTTACTGAATCGATGGGAACATCCCAAGCCTCGGTAAACAAGCTGACCTTGTGACCTGCCTGACTCAGGCCCTGGAGCAAGCGTTGCGCGTAGAGTTCGGCGCCCCCGATGTCCGAGAACCGCCGGCGGATGAGGGCGACCTTCATGCGGTTGCTTTCGACATGTTGCAGTGTGCGATTTCCGTCATCTACGAGAGGCCCAGTTTAACAACTTGCCCGGTTTGCGCATTATCAAAGAGCATTTGATCGGTTTTTTCCGCGACCAGCTCCCAGGGCAGGCTGGCCAGGGCTTCGCCGGGTTTCGGAGCGAGGGTCCATTCACGGTGTCCGTAGGGGATCGTTCGGATAGCGGGTGAGTTCAACAACATGAGCACGGGCTTTTGCAACGCGACCACGAGGTGCAACAGCCCGGTATCGCCGCCTATAGCCAGTGTGCTTTGACCGGCCAAGGCGGCGGAGACCATCAAGCTGGCACCGGCGGAAGCCGGGTATCCCTGGCGGAGGACAGGTTCCAATCGTTCCCGATCCGAAGGGCCACCGCCGAAAAGCACTCGGATTCCTCGAGCCTTTAAGTGCTCCGCCAGGCGCAGAAAGTTTTCCAGAGGCCAATCCTTGCGCATATTGCTGGTGAAAGGCTGCAGGAAAAGGAACTTTTGCCCGGGATGGAAGCCAAGGGTCTTCAAGAGATGTTCGGCCTCTTGCAGCGTAGCTTCTGGCAGGATAAATTGATTTTCTACTCCGGCCAGCTCCAAACCAGCCTGTTTCAACACCTCGAGGTTGCCATCGATGGGATGCAAATCATCTCGCCTGGCAACCGTTTTCGTGTAGGCGAAGCCTCGTCCCGGCTTGTAAACGATCCCCCACCTTTCCGGAGCTCCGGTCCAGCGGGTCAGCAGGCCGGTTTCGCCGAAGCCATGCAAATCAATCGCGTGGGTGAACTTTTCCGATCTTAACCCGCGAAGGAGCTCCCACGTGGCGCTCACGACCCGGAAAGGACTGCTCTGCCGGTAAATATCGCGGTCCAGCACCAGCACCTGATCGACGGCGGGAAATCCGGCCAAAAGCGGCGCACAGCTTTTATTCACGAGGAAGGAGATGCGGGCTGCAGGGAAATTTCGGCGAACGCAATTGACCGCTGGAAGCGTGAAAAGCACATCTCCAATCGATTTTAATCGCGTTATTAGGATTTTGGGACCTGAGCGCATTCAATTTACCGGATCCGCAGCACGCCTTCATGGGTGCCGACATCCCACCATCATTTTGGCATCCACCGTTTTGTCAACCTTGGGCGTCTGGTTAACTTGAGCGCATCGGCAGGAACAAGGAAATATCTAGCCCCTGGGCAGGAAACCCCGTTATCCTTTAACCGGTTGCCCGAACAAGTCAACTTGAGCCCATGAACATAACAATTGCTGCTCTACCTTCCAACTGATGACTCGTTTCCTTTTTAAAGTACTGGCCTATACCCGGCCTTATTCCTCACGGTTGGCGCTAGGGATCCTGGCAGGGCTTCTCTGCGGAGTTCTGGAACCAGCCTTGATGATTACGGTGAAGCTGGCAGTAGGAGCCGTCTTCCCGACACCAGGCGCTGCTTCCCTTTTGGAAAAATATCCGAGGGTTGCGCGGAATCTGCAATGGGTAGGAGAATACCTCCCGAAGTCTGGGGAGGCTGCGTCGGCCAGGACGACCATTCTATTGATTGCATTGATCCCTACGGTCATGTTCCTCCGAGGGTTTGTGGCCTACGTAAACGTGTATCTACTCCAATGGGTGGCATCGCGAACCATGACGGATATCCGAACAAAACTCTTCCAACACATCCTGTCGCTCGATTTAGGGTTTTTCGGCAGGATGAGCACAGGCGAACTACTCTCCCGCATTACCGCTGACATTATTGCCCTTCAAACCACGCTGACGGGCTCACTTTCCATCGTGGTGCGTGATCCGGCGGTGCTGATCGGCCTGGCCACGTTGTTATTATGGCAGCAACCGAAGCTGACAGCGGTTTCATTGCTGGTGTTTCCTATATGCCTGGTCCCGGTGATTATTTATGGCAAAAAGGTCCGCCATTCCAGCGCGGCGATTCAGTCACAATTCGCGGCGCTGAATCAAATCATGCACGAATCATTCACCGGAAACCGAGTGATCAAAGCGTACAACCTGGAGAACAAAGTCATTGAGCAATTTAAAAAGGCTTCCGCAAGAGCGATCAGCCACTACATGCGAGTGATTCGGTCCATGGAATTGCCGGGGCCATTGATCGAGTTTTTTGGAGCAGTGGGAGTCGCGCTTATTTTCTGCTTCATCCTGCTGGGGGCGCAGACACGGATGAATGCGGAAGATTTCCTCCAGTTCATCGGGTGCATCTTCCTGATGTACCGCCCGTTCAAGAACCTGAGCCGGCTGCACAACCAAATCGAGCAAGCCCGTGCGGCTTCGCAGCGCGTATTCGAGATGCTCGAGGTGAGAACCGCAGTTGTGGAGCCAGCCCAGGCCGTCCCGCTGCAGGCCAAAGGCGCCGACATACATTTTGAGCACATTACCTTCGGATATGGGGACAAGCAGGTCTTGCGCGAGTTCGACTTAACGGTGAAAGCGGGGACGCTGGTTGCGCTGGTTGGCAGCACGGGCTCGGGGAAGACGACGATCACCAATTTACTGCTGCGATTTTATGACCCTGAAAAAGGGAGGGTGCGCATTGGGAACACAGACCTTCGGTCGGTCTCAACCAAGGATCTCCGGAATCAGATTGCGGTGGTCACACAGGATACAATTCTTTTTAACGATACCATCCAGAACAATATTCTGCTGGGCCGTGAAGGGGCAACGCCCGATGAGGTCGTGATGGCCGCCAAGCATGCGCATGCGCATGAGTTCATCACCGCCAAGAAGGACGGGTACAACAGCAATATCGGTGAAAAGGGCGGCCTGCTGTCAGGCGGGCAGAAGCAGCGACTGGCAATCGCACGAGCCATTCTGAAGGATGCGCCGATTTTGATCTTGGACGAAGCGACGAGTGCTTTGGACACTGAAACCGAACGAGCAGTGCAAGGCGCGTTTGAAGAGCTCATGCAGGGGCGCACTACCATGTGCATCGCGCACCGTCTTTCAACCATTCAAAAAGCGGACGTGATCATTGTGCTCCATGAAGGACGGATTGTAGAGCAAGGCTCGCACTCCGAACTGCTGCAACGCGAAGGCCTTTACAAGCGACTTTACGAACTTCAGTTTCAGCAATAGAGGCGAGGCGAGACTATGGGTTCCCTTCGAAAATTTATCATCAATTTCCTCTGCTCGCTCGGGTTCATCAATGACAGGCGAGTGATCCTGAGAGGTCCGAGGGAGCGGTTGCATTACCCGGATTATCCCAACGGTCCTGGTATCATTTTCAATACGAACTCCGGGTCCATCTTCGTGGGCAACAAAGTTGTGTTTGGCCATGACGTCATGGTGCTCACCGGGAAACATGAATTTGATGGGGTGAGCTTTAAAAAGCACCTTCCGGATAAGAACGACATTCATCTCGGGGATGGGTGCTGGATAGCTTCCGGGGCGATCATTCTCGGCGGAGTGTCGGTGGGGGCCGGGAGCCTGGTTTGCGCGGGCGCAGTGGTGACCAAGGATGTTCCACCAGGCGTCATGGTCGCAGGAATACCGGCAAAGGTAATCAAGCAACTCAACCAAATTCCGAAGCCTCAAGCCACCGTGGCCTAGCCGACGAAGTCCGGCCAAGTGGCGTCACGCGGGGACATGATCAGGTTTTCGGTGAGCGGCCAATAAATTTTAAACGCGGGGTCATTCCATCGAGCGCCGCGGGCACTTTCGGGATGCCAATTTTCGGAGATGAGGTAAAGGACTTCCGTATCATCCAGGAGCGTTTGAAAACCGTGAGCCAAGCCCTCCGAGATATACAAACCGCGACCGTTTTCAGCGGTCAACTCAACGCCGATCGAGCGCTTAAAGGTGGGGGAATTCGGGCGCAAATCCAGGGCCACGTCGAACATAGCGCCGCGGGTACACCGGACCAGCTTGGCTTCCCGGTGAGGGGCGACCTGGTAATGCATTCCCCGCAAGGTGCCGCGCCGGAGGTTGAAGGAGACGCTGCAATTGACCAGCCTCGGGTTCAAACCGTTGGCGGCAAACTCCTCCGGTCCCCAGGTTTGAGCAAACCAGCCACGATTGTCGGCATGCCGTTCCATTTCGACAATCCAAACGCCTTCTATTTTGGTTGGGACAAATTTCATTTTAACGGCAATTAGATTGGGCTTACGTCTGGATTTTGGCAATCCCTGGCAAGCGGAGCACCGCCTCAACAACCTGCTCGGCGGTATGTTCCCGCATGCATCTGAAATCGATCGGGCATTGCCGGAGGAAACATGGGGCACAGGGGGCAGTCGTCTTGAGCAAAATATTTGCGTTTGGCTGGGAAATTCCAGGGCCGGTCAGTTCCGGAGAAGTGCTGCCAAAGAGGCCGACAACGGGAGTGCCCACAGCGGCAGCCAGATGCATGGGCCCGCTATCGTTGGTAATGACGACCGAGCAAAGACGCAGCAGCGCGCAGAGTTCACGGAGCGAGGTTTTGCCTGCCAGGTTCAACACGCGAGGTGAGCCTTTGCTCGATTCATCTCCCAAGCCGTTTTCGATCTCCGCAGCTACCTGGCTGGCGAGCGGGGCATCGCCCTGAGCGCCAAAGATCATGAAGCGGCACCCGGTTCGCTTCCCGAGCGCAATGGCGGCCGCACTGAATCGCTCGGCAGGCCAGCGTTTGGCTGGGCCATATTCCGCCCCCGGATTCAGCCCGATCCAAGTGGTTGACTCTCGGTCCAAACTCCATTTTTCCTTAACGGCCTGGAGCTCTTGTTCGGCCAAGCCGATTCGAGGAGGCACTGGTTTTGTGTCCGCGCCGAGAGCTTGGACAATCCTGAGGTAGTGGTAAACGTGGTGAGCCTGCTCTGGATATGGATCCGGCGCGGCCAAACCGGGCTGCGAGACCAGACGCTGAACTTCGCTTTCCGTCCGCTTGCGCATGGAACGGTAGAATGGGTTAGGGGTGAGAGCGTCCGTTAAAAACAAATTGCGCCAAGATTTGGCATAACCAACACGACGAGGGACGCCGCCGAGAAAAACCTCGAGGGCAGAGCGCGGGGAATTAGGGAAGACGACTGCGGTTTGGAACTGTTCCCGACGAATCTTGCTCGCCACGGAAAACAAACCTTCACCAGCTTCAATCCTGAGAACGCTGTTCAACGATGGATGATGCAACCAAAGGTCTGCCAGCTTTGCAGGAGCGAGCATCGTGATGGAGGCGGCCGGGTACGCCTCACGGAGTCGTTGCAGGGCCGGGGTAGTCATCACCGCATCACCGAGCCAGTTCACCCCTCGGATTAAGATTTTCTCAGGCTGCATTGCTCGCTGGCTTAGGCTGGGCGATCGGCTTGGGCTTCCAACGTTTGTGCACCCAAAACCAGTTCGCAGGGTCCCGGCGGATGGCGCGTTCGAACGAGCGATTAACGTCGTCTGTTATCACCTCCGACGAACGGGGAGCGCCGTTTTCGTGGGTTTCGATCTTATCCCCCAGTTCCAGGCGCCACGATGCAAGCCCGGTTCGGAAGACGAAGCCGGTATATAATGGGCAGGCATAGCGCAGGGCAAAAACGGCAGGAGCCGTGGTAGTGGAACATTCCCTTCCAAAGAACGGGGCCCAGTGCCCGCCATTGCCGGCGTGCTGATCCGCGAGGAATCCGAGCATGAGCCCGTTGCCTTCGGACATGGCCATGCGCAGAGCGCCACCTTCGGTGCGCCTTTCAAAGAAGAGGCACCCGGATTTGTTGCGTAGGTCCTGCATGAGCCGGTTGAGAGAGGGCTGTTTGAGTCCTCGATAAGTCGTAGCGACTTTTAAGCCGGGGACGTAATCCTTGAACCTGGCATACAACTCGAAGTTGCCAAAATGGCCGACTGCGATAACCACGCTTTGTCGGGGATTTATCTTCCGCGCACGGAGGATTTCCTCGATTCCGGCAATCTGAATATGCGGTTTCAGCTGCTCATGCGACATTGCCGCGGTTTTGATAGCACTGCAATAGTTTTCGCCGAGACGCCGGAAATTTTCCTTTGCCAACTCGCGGATTTCGGCAGGGGATTTTTCCGAGCCGAAGCAGGCCGTGAGGTTTTGCATGGCCACGCGCCGGTGTCTCTTGTCGAGCGTGAAGGCCAACGCGCCGCCGCTTCGACCCACTCGTGCTACCCAGCGAAGCGGCCATAGTTGGAGGAACTTTATAAACCCAAGCGCGACGATGTACAGGAGGCCGTCCATGATAAATTAACGGAAGCAGATCTGGCGCACACAGTCCTGGAAGTCCTTGGCCCCGCTCAGGATTTTAATTTCGACTCGCATGAAAAGAATCGGTAAATCACGGCGATCGATTTTTGGGAAGCGGACGGCATCTTTCTGGGTGGTGATGACCGCGTCCGCATTGCGTTTCTTGCTGCGATTCATCGCGTTCAGCACCTCCTGCTGAGTAAACCGATGGTGATCGGCGAACCGTTTCGAATAAACAAGCTCAGCACCAAGTTCGATCAAGCTCCGCTCGAAGGACTCTGGCTGGGCGATTCCGCTCAAGGAAGCCACTTTGCGCTCTTTCAGAAATTCCAAACCATGACGCTCGCCGGTGAACACATCCTCAAAATACAGCGGATGATGGATGCATTCAATGATGCCGGCGTTCGGATTATGCTTGGCGATGCGGGCTCGCAGCCGGGCAGTGTCCCCGTTGCTTTTGGTGATAAAAATCGTGCTCGCTCGCGCCAGGTGTGAAGGAGGCTCGCGGAGAGTGCCACGCGGCAGCAGAAATTCGTTTCCAAATGGCGCCTGGCAATCGATCAAAACAATGTCCCTGCGCCGCCCAGCCAGTTTCCAATATTGAAAGCCGTCATCGAGGAGGAGAGTGTCGCAGCCGAACTTTTCAATGGCGTAACGACCGCTCTTTACGCGGTCTTTGTCCACCAGGACAATGACGTCTTTAAGATTGGAGGCGAGCATGTACGGCTCATCACCGGCCGTTTCAGAATCCAAAAGGAGCGATTTTCCATCAGAAACGATCCGAGGAGGGGTCGTATCCTCCTGGAGAAGGAGTTTATTGATCAGGCGCCGGGTCAAAGGCGGGGGCTTGGAACGGTAGCCGCGGGAAAGGATGGCCACAGTGCGGCCTTGATCCTGAAGTTCGCGAGCAAACTTCTCCACCACGGGGGTTTTCCCCGTGCCGCCAACGGTCAGGTTGCCGATGGCAATGACCTGCACGCCCAAGGTGGAATCGCGCAGAAGCCGCACATTGTAGAGAAAACGCCGGATTTTGACGGCAACGGCAAAGACTTTGGAAAGCGCGAGCAGCAGGCAACGGGCGATCGCCGCTCGTTTGCCCTTGCGTTGCTCAAGGATAACTTCGAGGACGAACGTCTCAACGGCTTCGGTCCAATTCCGGATCGTTTCACGCATGAATCGCCGGGAGTCTGCCAATCCCGCAGAATGAGGGCAAGCGGGCACTGCAAAGAGCTGTCGCAGAAATTAAATTTGCGTTTATGCGCACTTTCCAAACAATCTCCCGCCATGGCGAAAACTGCTCATTCATTAAAAAAATTTGCTGCTTACCCGCGTTTGAACCCGCTAGGGGTTGGAAAGGACATATCGGCTGCGGATCTTATCGATCAGGCTTTCCTGGCTTACAACGGAGGGCGACTCCGGGAGGCGGCCAAGCTGCTCGTTGAAAAAATGCTTCCAAAAGACGGATGCATTGGAATGACTTTAACCGGCG
>JAQGOV010000274.1 GCA_028293425.1 Verrucomicrobiales bacterium | reverse complement strand
TCGATATTGCCACCACCGGCCCAGCCAAGTTCTACAGGGTGATCGAGCAATAATTCGTTCGGTTTCGAATAAATTGGGGGGAGACCGGGCGGAATGCCCGGTCTCCTTCTGTTAGGTGTTGTTTTTTATGAAATATTTTGCCGCCCTTCTGGTTCTTACCTTCCTTTGTGCCACCGGCTCCGTTCGCGCGGATAGCACCGTGGTCTTCAACGAAATAATGTTCCATCCGCAGACCAACGAGGCTCAGCTCGAATGGATAGAACTATATAACCAAATGGCGGTGGATATGGATATTTCCGGTTGGTACCTCACCAACGGGATCAGCTACAAATTTGCCGAGGGGACTGTTATTCAGGGTGGCGGTTTCCTGGTGGTTGCGCTCTCACCGGCTGATCTCGTCGCAGCGACGGGGGTGACTAATGTGCTTGGGCCCTTCAGCGGGCGCCTGGCTAATGGCAGCGAAACCCTGGAACTACGAAACAATAACAATCGACTGATGGATTCGGTGACCTACGGGGTGGACGGCGATTGGCCGCTGGCTCCGGATGGCTCCGGAGTGTCATTGGCGAAATTAAACCCTAACGCCGGAAGCGCCGAGCCCAAAAACTGGGGCATTAGCGCGCGAGTCAGCGGAACTCCGGGGTTGGCTAACTTCCCGGTCTCGCGGGCTACGACCACGAGCAAAGTTATTGTGCCGATCGATCAGACTTGGAATTACGATCAGTCGGGCACAAACGACTGGAGTTCGAGTTCGGCCTGGCTGCAGCCCAATTTCCCGGAGCCGGGGTGGTTATCAGGCCAAGGCCTGCTGGCTTACGAAACATGCGGTTGTCTCCCGGAGCCAATCCGAACGCAGCTTCGCACGAACACGTCGGTGGCTACATTCTATTTTCGCTCGACGTTCAACTTCACTAACGACCCGCAGCAGGTAACGCTTTCTCTCAAACATGTTATTGATGATGGAATGATTCTATACCTGAACGGGGTTGAGGTATGGCGCATCGGCATGCCCGCCGGCCCGGTAACTTCGAGCACTTTTGCCAATCGCGGCATCACGGACGGGGCTTACGAGGGCCCATTTACCATTCCCGCCAGCAGCCTGATCCAGGGCACCAACGTGCTTGCTGCTGAGGTGCACCAGAACAGCGCGACCAGCTCGGACATTACTTTTGGACTTTCAATCGAACAGTTGACCACCATTCCCGGCGGACAAACAGAAGGCGGCGGGGCGGCTCCCGTCTCGTTTAATGAAGTCGCTGCCTCCACTAATTCGGCATTCTGGCTTGAGTTGATCAATTACGGGACAACCAATGTTTCGCTGGAAGGTTACACGGTTGCCCGATTCGGAGGTGTCTATCGTGAATATGTGCTTCCCGCGCAAACCCTGGCCCCCGGGGAGTTCCTGCAACTAACCAAAGCCACCCTCGGTTTCGCGGCGAATTCCGGTGACATGCTGGTGCTCTACGGGCCAGGCAAAACCAGCGTAGCCGACGCGGTCGTTGCGAAACGAAAAGCGCGCGCCCGTTTTCCAGATGGCACGGGTGCCTGGCTTTTCCCGGATCAACCCACGGTGGGAGCTTCGAACAGCTTTGCCTTTCATAAGGAGATCGTGATCAACGAAATCATGTACGATCATCGGGGAATTCCGGCCTCACCAACCATTTTTTCCACCAACTTCATGGTCCCAATCACGAACCTTTGGAAATATAACCAGCAAGGGGCTGACCTCGGCAGTACCTGGCGAAACGCGGGCTACAACGACAGCACATGGGGATCCGGGCGCGCTCTGCTCTACAATACAGCTTCTATTCTTCCTGCGCCGAAAAATACTCAGCTCGCCCTCACGAATCCGACGGGGGGCCGTCTGGTCACCTGGTATTTCCGCAGCGAGTTTGTCTTCAACGGCGGTCTCAGCGGGTTGCAATTAAACCTCCGTCCCATCGTCGACGATGGCGCTGTGTTCTATCTCAATGGGGTTGAAATCTATCGGCTGAATATGCCGGATGGCCCAATCGCATACACGAACCTTGCGAGCGCGAGTGTCGCAACGGCAGCCTACACAGGACCTTTTGCAGTCCCCACCAATAGTCTCGTGCTTGGGACAAACGTGCTCGCCGTCGAGGTGCATCAATTTACGACCAGTGCCCTGGGAGCAGACGTGGTGTTCGGGGCGGAACTCTTCGGGACAGCGCTCACCTCTCCGCCCCTGCCCTACCACGATTCTCCCGAGTCTTGGATTGAATTGTATAATCGCGGAAACAATGCAGTTAACCTGACCGGTTGGCAACTGAGCGGCGGGATCAAATATTCCTTCCCAACCAACAAAACCCTTGCGGCTGGGGCTTACCTGGTCATCGCCAGTGATGTGGCCTACCTGCAATCGCTGTATCCCGGGCTCGACATTGCCGGCCCATTTGGTGGAAACCTTTCGCATCAAAGCGACGACATCCTGCTGACCGACCCGGAAGGAAACCCCGCGAACGAGGTGAATTATTACTCTGGTGGCCGGTGGCCCCAAAATGCCCACGCCGGCGGGTCCTCTCTGGAATTGCGGGATCCACGCTCCGACAACTCCAAAGCGGAAGCATGGGCTGACAGTGATGAGGCCGGAAAAGCCCAATGGAACAGTTATTCCTATCGTGGAACCGCAACTGCCGAAACCGCGGCCAGTCCCAGTTTATGGAAGGAGTTTGTGCTGGGGATGCTTGAGGCTGGCGAGGTGCTGCTGGATGACATCAGCGTGATCGATCTCTCGAACTCCACCCAGCTGATTCAAAACGGTTCTTTTGAGACAGGGCTCAATGCCTGGCGCATTGTAGGCAATCATAAAGGGCGAGTGGAAGTGGACCCGGATAATTCCGCGAACCATGTGCTCCATCTTACCGCCACGGGTCCGACCGACCACATGCACAATCATGCCGAGACCACCCTGGCCGGCGGCGTTTCCATCGTCAATGGACGCGATTACCAGATTTCTTTCCGCGCAAAATGGCTCGCCGGGTCGCGCGATCTGCATACCCGTCTTTATTTCAATCGGCTTCCGAAAGTAACCACCCTGCAGGTTCCTGCCTTGAACGGTACGCCGGGAGCCCGCAACTCGCGTTATTTGGCCAATGCCGGCCCGACCTATAGCGGCTTCCGCCATGCACCGGCCGTTCCTAACCCGAACCAGGCGGTCACGGTCTCGGTGGCGGCCCAGGATCCGGATGGGATCGCTACCATGACTCTTTGGTGGGCCCTTGACGGCGGAAGCTGGAATCAGGTTCCAATGTCACAGAGCAATGGTTTGTTCCGCGGCACGATCCTGGGAAATTCCGCTGGCACCCTCGTTCAGTTTTACGTGCAGGGAACGGACCCCCTGGGCGCCAGCTCAACGTTCCCAGCGGCTGGAACCAATTCACGCGCGCTCCTCAAGGTCAACGATTCCCAAGCCATCTTCGATCGTCTTCACACCATCCGCATGCTGATGACTACAGCCGATGCCAGCCTCATGCACGCGGCGACCAATGTCATGAGCAACGACATCCTGAGCACGACCGTGGTTTACGACGAGCAGCAGGTGTTTTACGATGTTGGTCTTCACTTGCAGGGCAGCGAGCGGGGACGCAATGACAGTTCACGCGTCGGCTTCACGCTCCAATTTAATCCGGATGACCTTTTTCGAGGCGTCCACGGTTCAATCACCATGGATCGTTCCGGTGGCTACGCGGGCAAAGGTGGAAAGCACGACGAGATCGTGCTCAAGCACCTGATCAATCATGCGGGCGGGATGCCTGGAATGTATGATGACCTCTGCCACGTGCTCGCGCCGCGCTCCCAGGAAAATGGCACGGGCCTCCTCATCCTGGCGAAATACGGGGACGTCTTTCTCGACTCGCAATACGTGAACGGCGGCAACGGAAACCTGTTCAAATTGGAACTGATCTACTCCCCAACCAGCACCAGCGACGGCACCGTGCAAGGCCTTAAACTGCCGCAACCCGACGACGTGGTGGGCACGGACTTCCAGGATCTTGGGAATAATAAGGAGTCCTACCGATGGAACTTCCTAAATGAAAATAACCATACCGTGGACGACTACAGCCAGCTCATGAATGTGGCGAAAACATTCAGCTTCTCGGGCGCGGCCTTGGATGCCATGTCCCAGCAAACGCTGGACGTCAATGAGTGGATGCGAGTGTTTGCCTTCCAATCGATCGGCGGGGTAGGCGATACCTACGGGACTGGTGGCGGCCTGCCTCATAACTTCATGACGTACATCCGCCCCGACGATTTAAAGGCCATGGCCTTTTCCTGGGATATGGATTTCGGTTACTACCTCAGCACCTCCGCTGCGCTGCTGCCGGCCTCCAACGTTGGAAAAATTGCCGCGTTGCCCGCCAATCAACGGCTCTTTTACGGTCACCTGCTTGACATGCTCACCACCACCTGCAACACCGCCTACGTCTCGAAGTGGGCGAATCATTACGGGAGCCTGGTCGGCCAGAACTGGAGCGGCATCACGACCTATTTTACTGACCGGGCCAGTTTCATTTTGAGCCAGTTGCCAACCACGACTCCTTTCGCCATTACGAGCAATAACGGAAACGACTTTGGCACCAAC
>JAQGOV010000261.1 GCA_028293425.1 Verrucomicrobiales bacterium | reverse complement strand
CAGGTCATGCCCACCCGCTCATACCTATCCCAATCTGAATTGCCCGTGACATTCGGACTAGGTATGTCTACCAAGATCGATGACCTTGAAATTGTTTGGCCCGGAGGACAAGTCCAGAAAGTCCAGCCCTTGCCTCCGCTCAATAAGATGACCGTGATTCAGCAAGCACCGTAGCTTGCCTTTTTTCGGCCTCGGGCGGTCTTTGTGTTTCCAATAAGAAGGCACCCAACGCTTGGAGCTGCCAGGAAACGCCAAAAGCACCACAGGCTCCCGCGACCACTGCTCTTCTATGCGTTTTTATTCCGAACCTCCGTCCTCCGCGCCCGTTTTGAATTGAAACTCAATCGTGCCCAAACGCCATCCATCTCACTAAGACCAACTCAAATCAATCAAGAGGCGTAATTCCATCCCTCGCGTCACTGCTCCTTCTCAAGCTCTGCCAGCACCTCTGGATCCCGCACATCCACCCAACGCCCCTGAATCTCCAAACCCGCCAGACGATGCTCCGCCTGCAGGAATGCGCTCATCGCATCCGTCAATTCGTATTCACCACGAGGAGACTTTTCCAGCCGCCCCGTAAATTCAAAAATCGATGGACGAAAAATGTAAATGCCCGCGTTATACCACGCAATCGCTCCGGGTTTCAGCCAGCCTTCACGCGTCAGTTCCTCCAACTGCGCAGCGCTCGGTTTCTCCACAATCCGCTTCACGCAAAAATGGTTATCAAAGAAAATGATGCCACCCTTCGTCACGTCCTGGCTTCCCGTCACCGTCAGGAGCCCCGAAAAACTATCCTGATTGAACCGGGCCACCATGCGCTGATACGTATCCGGCTTCACCAAAATGTCCCCATACGTAAGCAGAAACGGAGACTCGCCCACAAAAGCTTTCGCCAGCTCGGGTGCTTTGCCCGTACCATCCTGAACCAACTGACGACCGTAATGGATGCTAACCCCCTTTTTTGCGCCGTCCCCAAAATATTCCTCAATGACCTCCGCGCGAAATCCTGTCACAACAAAGAACTCCCGAATCCCGGTTTCGATCAGTCCATCGATAATGTGTTCTAGAATCGGTTTTCCCTGTACATGCAGCATCGGCTTGGGGCGCTCATTCGTGAGGTCCCGCATTCGTGTGCCTTTGCCAGCCGCCAAAATAACTGCTTTCATCCGGGCAATGGTATGGAACCACGCGCAAAACGGGAAGCGCGAAGCACCGCTTTCGAAATTTCTAATCCGCTCCTTCGCAAACTATTCCGCAAGTCTCGAAATCGTTGCATCCCCCAGAGTGACAAGTCTCCATCCTTGCAATTGGACAGCATCCCGCCCGACGAGCTCATCGCTGGGATGCGCATGCGAGTAGCCGACGGAAGCGTGACCTTCCCGAGGATAACTCACTTGCCCAATGGTCGCATGGGACCCATGAACGGAGAGACAGGCGGGGTGGGTGTTGGTGGGACGACGAGATGCGGCACATGATGGTGGGGCGTGTTCCAGCCAGTTCCCCAACCCAAGCCGTAGCCGTACCCATAGGGGTAGGGTGCTGGCGGCGTCTGGCGCTGCTCTTCAGCCCGGGCTTCCGCGGCGGTCTGTCGGGCGGCTTCCTCGGCACGGACCTGGTCCCTCAGCCGTTCCTCGCGGACCATCTGTGCATCCATGGCAGCCTGCCTCCGCTCCGCCCAAGCCTCGTTCCGGGCATTCCAAGCCTTCTCGCCCTCCGCCTGCGAAGCCTCAAACGCCGCGGCTTGCAGTGCATCATACCGGTAAGGCTCCCGCACCCCCTCCGGCAGATTCCGAAACTTCAACTTGGCCGTCCCAAATCCACCGCCAGCGAGACTGAATTCCACCAACAATCCATCGGGTTGGATCTTTTGCACGGTCACTTCCTGGTAGGTTTTTCCATCCAGCGTAGTGATTTTGGCAAAATGCCTTGGTGGAGTTTGGGCTTCGGTGGATGCAACAGCGGTCAATTGGGGCTGCCCATCGGCCGCATGTCCCGGCTGAATTCCGCACCCAAGCGCAATCGCGGCTGCGAGCCCTAAACAGGCCGGCATGCTTCGGGTTCGGATTGATTTTTGGTTGCACATAGGATCTCAGTGCTTGTTCGAGCCGGTGGAACCGGCTCGACTGTTGACCTGTCTCTAACTTAGCAAATTTTTAGGGAATTGCACGCTTTTTGGATGAGCCTTATTTGCGCGCCGCAGCTTGCGAGAAGGCCAGCGAAGCCGTGCAATCCACTTACTGAAATTCTGCAACACCACGGAGGAGAAGGATTTAGGCAGCCTGCAAAATTGAGATGCCCCTCGTTTGTCGGTGGTGGGGGGCAATTTGGGTTTGCGCCAAATAATGTGTCTGCTGAGGGAAGTCAAAAAAGCCTAAAGCGTTTCCGGCCGGTGTTTATTCTGTAGAGCCTTGCTGTTGTATTTTCTTACGCATCCTTTCTTCAGCGGCTTCCTCCTGGGGGCGCTCGCTCGGTCATTCATTCTTGGTGTGGTGTTGATCGGTCGAAATAAAAATCCTGTTGCGATATATCGTGGAACGATACAGAATGCTCTCTGCTCGCGCCTGGCGCAATTCGCTGGCCGAGGCGATCGATAAACATGACTTCTAAGAAAATGACGGGCCACGAACTTGGCGATTTCCGCACCGACAAACGAATGGTGCTCCTGACCATTTTGGCGGCGCCCATTGGTGCAATCAGCGCGCTCGTCGCCAAAGCATTACTTTGGCTCATTGCCATGATCACAAATCTGGCTTTCTTTCTGCGGTTCTCTTCAGAGGCCGTAACTCCGGCGCAAAATCATTTGGGCTATTGGGCCATCGGGGTGCCGGTGGCAGGCGCGCTCGTAATCGGTCTGATGGCCCGTTATGGATCCGAAAAAATTCGAGGGCACGGGATTCCGGAAGCGCTGGAGGCCATTTTGCTGGGTCGCAGCCTCATCCACCCGAAGGTGGCGGTGCTGAAGCCGCTCTCATCCGCCATATCGATCGGCACCGGGGGACCCTTTGGCGCGGAGGGTCCGATCATCATGACAGGCGGCGCGTGTGGGTCGATTTTTGCCCAATTGTTCCATTTATCATCTGCTGAGCGCAAAACTCTTCTGGTCGCGGGTGCGGCTGCAGGCATGTCCGCGATTTTCGCAACTCCGGTAGCGGCAGTTCTGCTGGCGGTGGAACTGTTGCTCTTCGAGTGGAAGCCGAGGAGCTTTATTCCAGTAACCGTGGCCGCGATGGTGGGTTCAATCCTGCGTGTGCCATTGCTGGGAGCTGGCCCGATTTTCCCGGTGCTGCCGCACGGAGTTTTGAGTCCTATCGAACTGGGCTCAGCACTCGCGGTTGGAATAGCGGCGGGTTTTGGCTCCGGGTTGCTCACCAGCTTGGTGTATGGCTGTGAGGATTTCTTCCAACGTTTGCCCATTCATTGGATGTGGTGGCCAGCGCTTGGAGCATTGGTTGTCGGCGTCGGAGGAGTAATTGACCCTCGAGTGCTGGGAGTCGGTTACGATGCAATTCATTCACTGATGCGCGGAGAACTCTTGGGCAAAACACTGGTGACATTGCTGCTGGCCAAGGCGCTGGTTTGGTCGATCGCGCTGGGATCCGGCACCTCTGGCGGTGTCCTGGCGCCGTTGCTTATTTTGGGTGGTGCCCTCGGTGCCTTGCTCGGACAATGGCTGCCCGGCGGTGATCCGGGGCTCTATGCCATGATTGGCATGGCGGCCATGATGGGGGGGACAATGCGCTCACCCCTCACGGGAATGGTGTTCGCCCTCGAATTGACCCATGACCTGAACGCAATGCCGGCGCTCCTGATTGGATCGGCAGCAGCCCTGGGAGTGACGGTCCTGCTGATGCGCCGATCCATTTTGACTGAAAAACTGGCGCGTCGCGGCCAGCATATTGCGCGGGAGTATAGTGTGGACCTGTTCGAGATGATGCGGGTAAATGACGTAATGGATAAGGAAGTCCCCTGCGTCCCAATGGATATGACAGTTGCGGAGTTATCCAGTCGGATTGCCGAGGAGGAACCCCTGCTTTCCCGGCGACAGGGAACATTACTCCTGGATCAGGACCAGAAACTGGCGGGAATCATTACCCGAGGCGACATTTTATGCGCGCTCAGAAAGGATCCAACGGGCATGACAACGGTTCTTGAAGCGGGAAATTCAGAACCGATCGTCGCATATCCTGATGAGCCGTTGCACGATGCCATGGCCAAAATGCTCAAGCACGGTATCGGCCGTTTGCCCGTCGTGCATCCGCAAGAGGATGGCCAGGTAGTCGGCTATCTTGGGAGGGCTTGCATCGTGGCCGCGCGAGCGCGCTACCATGCGGAAGAAGAAATTCGTGAGCGCGGTCCGATCATGCGCTCCTTTCTGAAAAAGAAACCAGCCACCCAGCAGGCTTGAACATCCAGAGTAACGGAGCAACCCATTTTATGACCCTTATACTCAAACTCCTCATCTTGAAACTTTTAGTCGCTTTCGGCTTTGGCATTACCATCCTCGCACTGCTTTAAATGACATGTTGATCCAAGCGGCCATTCGCGTCTCAGGCTTGGGAACCTAAGCTCCCAAATTCCAAACTGCCCAATCCAGCAGCATCATTCAGTTACCTTTTCCGCCAACTTATTTCCCTCCCAAGCCGTCGAGAGCTCCCAGAATCGTCTTTTGAACATCGGGCAGGCAAAGATTTCCCAAATGCCCGCCTTTGTCGAAGACCGTGAGTCGCTGAGAACCGAAGGTCGTCTCCAGCCATTGGAGATCCTCAGGATCGAGCAGGATATCGTTTCGGTTCACGATCACCCGCACCTTCTGGTTGGCTTTCAGGCTTTCGGCATAGGTTCGGAGATTGCTAGCTTTTTGCAGCGCTTCAAGCGTTCGCAGGTCCACGCCACGGGTCAGATAATAAGGAATGAGGAATTTTTCGAAATAGCTTCGATACGAGTACTGCAGGATCTCGTCGTAAAGCTCCTGGCGGCGCATGCTGCTGACCGGCTGCACGAGCACTCTCTGATTGGTGCGCTGCTGGCTGCTATAGATGATGTCCCGCAGAATGAGACGAAAGTTCAGGCCGATCAAAAACTTGGATTCAACACCTTCGAACGGCGGAGGGGCATTGGTGGGCCGGGAAGCCTGCGTCAATGCGGCAACTTTCAGGAAGGTGTTCTCGAGGCGCGCGGTGCGATTCGAGGCAGGCCAAGTGAGCGGTGCCTGATAGAACTTATCCAGCTGGGCAACACCGTGCAGCAGCCGGACGGGGGTGTCGATCGCAAGATAGCGATCGAACTGGAGCAACGATTCCTGGTTGGTGCCAGCGGTGCCGGCGATAAAGAGCGTTTGGAAGGCTCCCATGGAATAACCGAGCAGGGCCTTCGAGCCCCACCTGCCGGGAAACATGGCCTCAAGACGCCGGCTGATTTCCGTGAGCGCCACGTGAACGTCATGAGCATCCACTGGCGCGTAGGATGGAAGCGCGGTGGAGGACGCATTTTCCATGAACTCGTAATTGTGCGTGCTGCTGATCGAAACGACAGAGAAACCCCGTTGGTAAGCGCTCTCCGCGAGCGCAAGGACCAGGTCCGTCAGCCGATGCGAACCGAGGCCAGGGTTGATGAACACCACGGGAGCTTTCTTAGGCTGCATCCACACGGTGAATTTCAGGTTCCGGCCGGTGGAAGGAATGCGCACCAGGCGAGTCTTCCCGCGGTCCGGAAACTTCGGGTCATGGCAGGAGCAGCCGGCCGATTGCAGGGTTTGCAACGAGGCTTCGTCAGGCGGGCTTTTGAGATCCCAATCGGGTTGTTTGGTGGATCGTGAGAAACCCCAGGCGTACTGGACCTCGGAATAAGGGTCTTTTTCCCCTTGAGCGAACCGGACATATTTGTCCACGGAATCGGAGAGATTGTTGTAGGTCACACCTGCAGCGTA
>JAQGOV010000260.1 GCA_028293425.1 Verrucomicrobiales bacterium | reverse complement strand
GAACCGGCCTTGCAACGTTCCGAACGAGGTAACAGCATATTTTACCTCATCCTCCGCCCAAACGCACGTGGCGCACAGTAGCAATCCTAAAACGATTACTGTGCAAAAAATAGTGGAGAAACAAATGCAAATAATTGGCTTCATACTGGCCCCGGAATTTCGCTGAGTCTTGCAGACCCGAACTCGATGTCAACTTGGCAGGCGGTAGATTGGTCGCGCGCCGTCACGTTCTCATGCGCTACCACTCCGGCTTGATCAGCACCCCTTGTCCGGGAGCGAGCCAAATGTATTCTCCCTCGAAAGGCGTCAAAGCCCCCGTGTAAGCCGAAACATGCTGCAACCGCTTCGGGCCTTTCCGGAACTGCGGCCAGCCGGGACGCGAACTCGTCAGGCTTTTGTTGACGACCATCACGTAGCGCGAGCCATCCCGGTGCGTGAAGTCGCCGACCAGGAAATCGTCGCCACCGACCGTGCTGACCAAGCTGTTGGTCGGCGGCGCCTGACAACCCCGGGGGATTTTGCCGATGTGATACACCTCGTCCGAGGTGAGTTGCAGCAGGGTGGGCCCGAGCTTTTGGACCTGAAGGTTCACGCTTTGCAGGTGGCTCCAGGTCGGAGTTTCGTGGCCGAACTGATCGACGGGCGCCGCCCGATAGTTCCCGACTTGCGGGGCGAAGTAGGTGAAATACGCGAGACCACGCCCGCCATAGGCCAGCGTGGTGAACGCTTCAAACCGCAGATCGGCTGCGCTTGGCTCGCGATAATTGAAATGCGCCACGGACAAAACGATGTTCCAGAATTCGATATGGTGCTTCAGTGTGGCCTTGCGCACCGCTTCCAGGTTGGTCCAATAACTTCCGCGCAGCCCACCGCCCTCCATGATCGAATAATTGTCGTAGCTGATGATTTGCGGATGGCACAGCTCAATGAACCGCTCCAGGTATTCGGCATAATTGGTCGCGCCGAGCTGCCAGTTTTCCGCGTAATCCGGGAAGAGATTGATGTAAGGCCACTTTCCCGGTGCCAGTTCCTTGATTGCCGATGCGACCTTGTTCAGGCCCGGAAACCAGCCAGCCGGCGGTTCATCGCGGAGGTTGTAGCCAAACACCGCCGGGTGATTCCCCACCTCCGCGACCAGGCTTTCCACATTCTTGCGGGCCTTGGCTTCATCCACGTTCGCCCAGTCATACCCAGCGGTGCGGACATCTGACACGATCGCTTTCAGTCCAGCCTTTTCGCAATTATCCAAGCCCGACGGCGCCACAAACCCGGCGATGGTGAATCCGCAATCCTTGATCCGCTGCAACACCGCAGGATCATTCGGCGGAGTGTTCCACGGCATGATGGGGAAGAAATTGGTGTCAGCGTGGAGATGCTGGGTGAGCGATAAAAGAAAGATCGCGCAAGTCGACGCAGTTGTTCGCAGCAAGGATGCCGGTTTCATGGCCAGAGAATAGTTGGGGTGGTCCTGTTGGATAAAGGAAAATGGGAAGCCTTCGGTGGCCACGGGGAGCAGGGCTGAAACCTTGATATCAAACCTTGAATGAATGTTTTTGCGGGACCTTGTCTTGCCTTGTGTAGCCTTTGATAGCCTTGAATTATCTTGATGGCGGGCGACTCATCGTTTGTAAGCAGGGGTTTTATCAAGGCATGGGACTGGAAGGAACAGCCGCGAGGAGGCGCATAATCCACAAGAGGATAGCTGGTTGAAATTAGGCTACAGGAACGAGGGATTTTTTTTAGCCTACATGACCCTACATGAGCCTTCCGTTGGCTACATTTGGCTACAGGGCTATTGTCCAAAGACCAATGTCCGGAGTCCAAAGTGGCCGGGGCCATTCTGTTATATTGCGACTGACTTAACTCCCGCAAGTGGAGGCGCGGTGCGTGACCCCCAAAAACCCGAAAATACCCAGGGAAACCCGAGAAGTCGTCACCTAACGGTGGCCGTGAGAACTTGGAGATAGTGAGACCGTGAGATTGAACCACGAAGAGCTCGAAGCCCACAAAGATGAATTGGCCGCAAAGAGACGCAGAATTCGCATAACGAAGAAGATGGAATGAAGGCCACGGAACGCCCGAACCCATTTGGGCACGGGGGAACCGGGGACAAGCTGTCCTCGTTCCAACGACGCACTTCTTTTCTTTCAGGTTCGTTTTCATATCACGCACCTTTCGCGGGATAGTTTTAGCACGGGATTTTGGAATTGCATAACGCGAGGGGCGCGTGAGGCGCACAGGATGCGTGGGGCGCGTGGGAGAGATAACTGATTGGGAAGTGAAGCGTGACAGGAAGAATGACGAAACCAGAATGAGCGAATGACGATCGTGCGGAAGGGCACAACGCGTTTTGCGGGGAAAACACATAAGAAGAAAAAGGGTCTGAATTCTTTTACAGAAGCCATCATGAGTTGGCGATCACCACCTGGGATGAAAACTATTAGCTACAAAATGTAAAATTCTAAAAAGGAGGGAAAAAAGTTTGTAACACTTTGCAAGGTTCGGGGCTCGCTTAGGTCCATCGAGAGAGTAAAATCGTGGCATGCTCGGCGCGATTGCAGGCGATATTATTGGTTCGATCTACGAACATAGGCCAATCAAAACAACGAAGTTCCCGCTGTTTGGTCCCGGGTGTCGTTTTACTGATGATTCTGTGCTCACGGTCGCGGTTGCTGATTGCCTTCTGACCGGCAAAGCCTACGCCAAAGAATTTGAAAATTATTTCTATCGTTTTCCCAATGCTGGTTACGGAAGCGGCTTTTGCGAGTGGGCCAGTTCACATCATCACCAGCCGTACAACAGTTCGGGCAATGGTTCGGCCATGCGCGTCAGTCCCGTAGGCTGGGCCTTTCCCGATCTGGAACACACTTTGGCCGAAGCGAAGAAAACCGCTGAGGTCACGCATAACCACCCGGAAGGCATCAAGGGCGCTCAGGCAACGCCGGCGGCGATATTTCTGGCCAGAACCGGCAGCAGCAAGGAACAGATTAAAGAGTTTGTCGAAAAAGCTTTCGCCTATGATCTGAGCCAACCGCTCGATTCGATCAGGCCCGCGTATCGCTTCGACGTATCCTGCCAAGGCACGGTCCCTCCCGCGCTCGTGGCGTTTCTCGAATCAACCGACTATGAAGATGCTGTGCGCAAGGCCGTGTCTCTCGGCGGCGACAGCGACACACTGGCTTGCATCACTGGTGGGATTGCCGAAGCGTTTTACAAAGGCGTCCCGGAGTCGATCACAGAGCGCGTGCTTCAAATCCTTGATGAACAACTGACTTCCGTCACACAGCGATTCCTCGCTACATACCGGCGGTAACCTTTACGGCTCGATGGCTATTGCCGCACGGTTACGCCGGGTGGCCACTCTGCTGATCGAGTGGATAGCTAACCGGCTCCAGGTGGGAACCCGCAAAAGTGTCACCACAAGGCTCCAGAATGGGAAAAGAGACAACCAACCCAAGTCCAGGTGACACTGTTATAATTTGACGCCTTTACGGAGGATCGCTTTATTTTGCCAGGGATTCTATCGCTTGAGCCGGAAGAAGCGACGTGGCTCATTAAGGGAGTTGGTATAGGGACTCGCGGATCCGGCTACGCCGACATATGGACCCTGCACGTTCGTGGACGATTCGAGCGTGAATGGTGCCGGCCACATGAAGATAAGCCCGTTGCCGGAAGCCGACGCCTGGAGATGCGGACGAACGGTGGGCACAATTTCGCCCGTCGCTAGAATGTCCGCAAAATACGTTCCAGCCGGAAGGCCGCCGGGGTTGACGAAACGAATCTGACCGAGCTGTACCGAGGTGAGTCCGCCGACGCTGTTTCCAACGACGAATCGGTTCGCCCCGTTGCCGTTCGTAGCGCCGAACCAATTGGAGATCGTGAGTATGGCGCCATTGGTCCAGAACGCAGCACTGCTGTTTAGGAATTTGAGCTGGCCGGGCGTGTTGGCGAAATTGATCACGGAGGGGCCCGCGAGTGTGAGGGTGCCGAGTTCTTGAGTAGAGCCGGCGAGAATGACGTTGCCAGACAAGAGAAACTGCCCTTGGTTGGTGATGATCTGCGCAGACACATTTGAAATGACGAGCTCGGCCGTGCCGAAATAATCATTCGATTCCAGCACCATATTTCTAACGGAAAGTACGCCTCCTATGATTGAATACCTCCCATAATTTTCGACTGTATCAACGATCACATTCGTGCCCCCGCTCTGCAAAAATTCACCGCCGACGAAGATGCTTGTGGCTAAAAGAGTTCCTGCGGTGAGGGTGTAGCTTCCCGGGGAGATGAAGCTGCGCTCCGGCCCTAATTGAACAACTCCTCCAGACTGAACGCAGGCACCATGTACAATAAGCACTTCGACATCAACATTTCCGCCCAGGAAAAAATAGTTTCCGGTGTAATCCACGTAAATCTGGCCAGCCTTCATGGAACCTCCTTTCTGAATGTAATTGCCATCATCCACAAATTGAGAATAACCAATCACGGACCCATTAGTCTGCGAGAACGAACCTCCCATAATGTTGATTTCGCCAAGTAAGATGCCATCGGTCATTTCGTAAGCACTATCATCATAAAGAGTCAGACCGTCATTCCCCGTGGAAATATTGGTGCCGCCGTATTGTTGAAATGTGCTCGATGACATTCGCACAGAACCGCTGAAGATGCCATTCGTGAGTATGTAATGGCTTCCAGCGTCGAGCTGAACATTAAAACGAAAGTAGTCGGCGTAATTGGATAACACACCCTGGTTGGTAACGGTTCCGCCGATTTGAGTAAACCGAGCGTTAGTACAAGACAGCGTCGAAAACTGGCACATGCTGTTCTGAACTGTCGCGGTGCCAGCGCTCATTACCACGTCGCCCTCCGGGACTCGCAGGTTGCCTCCTTCCTGAACGAGTTGCCCATTAATCGTCAACGCTGGACCATGGCCGTCAATCAATACCGATCCATATTGATTGTTCAGGATTCCGTTGGTCTCAATCCTACAGAATTCAAGAATACGCAATGGGTTCGCAACTCCCGAAAAGTTGAGGAGCAACGTATTGAAGGACTCGGCTGGCGCACCAATGGTGAGGTCGCGTATGGTCATTGATCCCGGAAAATCCACGGGGGTGGAAGGTTGAATCGCGACCGCTTTGCTTCCGGCATTAGTAATGAAAATCGAATGATTTCCGGCGGGAAGAACACCCCTGGACCAGTTAAGGCTGTCCCAATTGCCGCTGCCAGGACCGGTCCAGGAGTTGATACGCATCACCGGAATGACTTCACCAGTGCCCAGCATACTGGCGACGTACGTTCCTGCGGGGAAACCAAGGGGATTTACAAAGCGAATCGCGATCAATTGCTCAAAGGTCAGCGCGGCCGCCGTATTGCCGACCACCAGTTGGTTTGCTCCACCACCGTTGGTAGAACCAACCCAATTCATGATGGTGAGCAAGACATTGTTGGTCCACGCTGTGGCGCGGCTGTCGAGAAACCTGAGCTGGCCTGGGGTCTGGGCGAAATCGAACGTGGAATTACCCGTGAGCACAAGTTTTCCCAGTTGCTGGATGGAACCGGACAGCCGAAGGATTCCGCCCGCCGCGAATTGTCCGGGGTTGACGATCACAGGAGCCGAAAGCGCATTGGAGGAGATTGTGAACGGCGATTGGACGGAGTTCTGCAACCAAATGTCATGAGCGGACAATAACCCTCCGTCCAGGGCGTAGTTTCCGTAAATAGCCAGCGTGCTGCTCACGACGTGCGTTCCTCCACTTTGGTCGAATCTGGAAACAAAAGTGATTTCTTGGTCGCGGCGATAATCGGGACTGATTACCGTGTTCAGAGTTTCGAGCCTTCCACCCTCGAGGGTATAGCTGCCCCGATCAACTGACAACTGACCGGTGACCATGTTCGTACCCGCCGATTGAGAAAAACTCCCGAACAGCTCGAGATCAATATTTGAGCAGGAAAGCACTCCTGCACCGAGGCTGAAATGGCCGAACCCAACCGGTCCGTAGGTATCAAAGTATCCGGAAACAGAAATACCGTTCGTCACGAGGTTTATTCCTCCCGATTGAGAAAAGTATCCCCCGCTTCCAATCCCGATTCCTGTGAGACGATTGGTGCCGCTGTGCATGATATATGAACTGGACGCGGAAGTATAACCACCGATTCCGATCGATCCGGTTACTGCACTGTTGGACTGATAGAACGATCCGTCTCGCCCCAAAGTGATTGATCCCAGGAAATCTCCATTAACCAGCGTGTAGGAACCTTTGCTCAAATAGAGGCTGGCAAGATTTGTTCCTCCATTCTGATAACAATTTCCTGTCAATATTTGAGTTCCGAAGTCTCCCAGGCTCATGCTGCCACGGAATATGCCATTACTTAACATGTAACTGCCGTAAAGGGATAAATTGGCTTGGACTTCTCCGCCTGATTGAATAAGGGTGGCATTGTACGCGGTTGCGCCCGACAAGGTGCATTGGGCTTGGTTCAGAGTAACGGTCCCGTCGACAAACAATGTCCTTCCATTGGTAACGATGAGCGCTCCGCCTTGCATGAGCACACTCCCGCCCACCATCTGGAATTCGCCCCCAACGTTCAGTGAACCGTATTGACTGTTTAGAAGCCCACGATCAAGGATATTGACCTTGTTTAGCACTCGCAGCGGATTGCCCAGCCCCGAGTAATTTAGCAGCAGTGTATTATTGTAGCCAAGTGGCGCGGAAACAGTGAGGTCGCTGATCGTCATCGTGGTAGGGAAGTTGATCGGCGTGGTGGGAAAAATCGCCACCGCCTTGCTTCCGGAATCGGTGATCGTTACGGATTGATTGGCCGCTGGTCGGATGCCCAGCGACCAGGTGAGATCCTCCCAATGGCCGCTTACGATGCTGGTCCAACTATTGGTTACCGTTTGCGCCCACGCCGGCTCGCTGCCAGGCCCAGCCAGGACGGCAACCGTACCCATCGCAAGCAAGCGGATCTTCGTCAGGATTTTCATAAATGTATACCCCCAGTGGCTGGAGCGCATTTTGGAACCCGCTATCGATTTACTCAAGTTAGGTAATCACCCTAAAAGCGCCCGCCGTGGAGCCTATCCGGAAAGTTTGTGTGCGGGTCAGAACCTTGAGTGAAGAAAGTGCATGAAGAAGATGAAGACGGAAAAGGCCGGCCCCGGAGCTTTCAAGACCCTGGTGGGCGAAGGCGGCCGGGTGGAGATTGCGGTGCCCCGACCGCCGCAGCACGTTCGAGCCGCGCCTGATGCCAAGTAAGACGGGTCAAACAATAACAATGGGTAGTCTTGAGAGACTTTCAGCGCGTGTCCATGGTCCTATTTCAGGCCACGGAAATTACGGATTCAATATCCTTGGGCTATTTATCATGTTATGAGTCGGGGAGACCGTCGGGAAGACATATTCCTGGATGATGTGGACCGGCAGGACTTCCTTAAAACCCTGGCCGAAGCTTGCCAGAAGGAGCGGAGAAAAGAAATGCTCAACAAAATGGAAGGTCAACTGGGTGAAAACTATTCGGGAGAGTTGCATGAGGAGACTGCCGAAGCGAAAGCGGAAAGAATCATGGGCGAGGAATTCAACCGGCTGGGCTGGAAGGAAGCGAACTGACCAGCCGTTCCAAGAGTGACTCAGCGGTCAGGGTGTTCAGGTTTAAAACAGGTTTTAGGGGAAGCAATAATGCTCGCCGGTCATTCTGAAACCTCCTATGAATCGCAATCAAACTGATGAGGCTTGATGCGACATCGAAAAGGGCTCACGTGCTTAGGTTGTGGTGGGTTCCATGCCTGCTGGCGGTTGTATGCCTTTTGATGGTTCCATTTTGGAGGCCTGTCACGGTCGACATCGGGACCAGAAGCTATTCACTCCGGACGGCGACAGTGACACCCAACAGTCCGTTCTCGGGCCAAGGCAAATACATCCACACCGGATGGGATGGCCCGACCGGCGACTTCAGCCACGGAGAAATCTTCGGCATTAAAATAGGCAAACACCTTTTGCGCTTCGATATTGTGGAAGACCCGATTGGAGCGGCTCGACACAGGCTGCCCAAAACGCTGGATGGCTTGGTGGGCGCGCTGAATTCCAAGGATAACTGGCTCAGGATGGTGGCCATGGAGCGCATGAAGGAAATGGGCGGCTTTGCGCTCAGCGCAATTCCTGTGTTGCTGAAGGGCGTCGAGCAGGGGGACCCCGAGGCGGAGGACACTCTGGTTACTGTTTGCAAGGCGGCGGGTGAGAGCGCGGTACCTGCCCTGACAAACGCTCTGACGAGCCGCAGCCCGATGGTGCGGGGGAAGGCGGCTGAGATTCTGGGCGAGATTGGCCGGCCGGCCAAAGCGTCTATCCCGCTGCTGCGGGAGCGGCTGCACGACGCCGCGCCCAAGGTTGTGGCGTGGAGCGCCATGTCGTTGCGGAAAATCGACGGGCAAGGGGAGGGGGGCGTACCAGTGTTGATGAAGATGCTGACCAACCCGGTGGCCGAGACCCGAGGAATGGCCGCCGTAGGGTTGGCAGAGTTCGGAGCGGATGCCGGCGCTGCTTTGCCAAGCCTCATCCAGTGCCTGGATGACCGCGACCTCCAGTTTCAGATCATGGTGGCACGTTCCATTGCAATGATCGGCGCTTCGCTTCGCACAAACCGCAGCGGCGGTAATTCCGGGATTCCCAC
>JAQGOV010000226.1 GCA_028293425.1 Verrucomicrobiales bacterium | reverse complement strand
ATCAGGATGCGATGAATCACAATCCCCAGTTCGTGCCGTTCGAAATAAATGCGGTAATCGCCGAGGCGGAACCGGTGCAGGATCTTTCCGTGCCGTTCCAGCTTACCAAAACGCTCCAATTCCGTGCTCATGACCTCCTGGGGCATCCCGCGAAATTCACCGAGGATATGGAGCTGCAATTCTTTTGGCATGCGGGCCAGTTCAGCCGCACTCGTCGGATTAAAGATGATTTGAAACGGGCGCATAAACGTATTGGGCAGCATCGTACAGCACGGTTCCCGAAACGAGCCAGCAAATTAGGGGCTTTACCTTCCAGGAAAACGCGGAGCTTCTAAGCCGTGGAACGGAGGTCCAAACTCACATTAAATGTCTTGAAACTTAGCCCTGTTTATATCATTGTGTGTCGTTTCCACTCCCAAAAGAAGTTTCATGTATACGGCCGCGCGAGCCTGAAGAAACCTCCAGGGAGAGATTAGAGCTGAAATTGACCTTTTTATGACTAACTCAATGACCTCGTACGCAACAAGAGGAGAAATCTGCGTTAAAGCTTTCTGTTTAGCTTTCGCCATTGCTTTTCCATTGCAGAAAGCCGTTGGGGCCGATGCTCCTTTCGCTTTAACCCGCCCGGCTCTCCAAATTTCCAGCACGAATGCCACATTAAACGGGGCGGTGGCTGGAAACTCTGGCAACGGCCTCGCTTGGTTCGAAGTAGGAACAAACGCCAGCTACGGATTCCAAACCCCCCCAGTAGCAATGGACGGCTCGCTCCCGATCATCTTTCTGAACAACCAGTTCGGAGGAGTGACGCCGAACGTTGCTTTTCACTACCGGGTTGTCGCTAGCAACAGCTTTGGCATCACCTATGGGGCGGACCAGGTTTTTGCCGCCTCAAGGAAGGTTGTTCCGTGGGGTAATGATTCTCATGGACAAGCAAACGTCCCGGCTAATTTAACTAGTGCTTCCGTCATTGCCGCTTCAGGCGGTTACTCTGCTGCGCTCCAAAGCGACGGAAAGCTTGTGGTTTGGGGTGAGGATGCGCTCGGTCTTTTGGCACCTCCCAGCGGTTTGCCGACAATTTCGGATTTTAGAGCTGGTGCAAGGCATTTAGTTGCGGTGACAACAGGTGGGGGAGTAATCGCGTGGGGTGCCAATGGCTACGGACAAACCAATGTGGCAGTCGGCCTTGCTGGAGTAGTCGGTGTGGCTGCGGGCGCGAATCATAGTCTCGCTCTCAAAAGCGACGGCACTTTAGCCGCCTGGGGCAATAACGCCGGCGAACTGGCCGGCGCTGCCTCCAATTTGACGCGAGTGGCAGCCATAGCTGCCGGAGGCGACCACAGCTTGGCTTTACGAATCGATGGCACCGTAGCAGCGTGGGGATTAAATAATTCAGGAGAAACCGATGTTCCCGCGAACTTAAGCAATGTGGTAGCAATCGCTGCAGGACCCTTTCATAGCCTCGCCCTCAAAGCGGACGGCACGGTGATCGCCTGGGGAAGCGGGCAATTCGGGCAGACAGCCGTTCCCCCTGCCCTTGCCAACGTTGTTGGCATCGCAGCGGGGGCTTACCATAACGTTGCTTTAAAGGCAGACGGGACAGTTACTGGCTGGGGCTACAATGGTTCGGGACAAATCTCTCCGCCATCGGGCTTAACGCGGGTGGTCGCGCTAGCGGCAGGCACCGATAATAGCTTAGGATTGGTGTTAGAGTTACAGCCGGTAGCTTTGCCTCAAATGGTCGATGGACCCATAGGTTCGGACCTTGCGATCAGTCTTTCTGGAAATGACCCTCGAAATTTTCCGCTTTTAGCCAAAATCACTTCTCTCCCAACAGTTGGCACCTTATATCAGTACGTGAGTGGGTCCAGAGGCGCTGCTATCACGAGCCTAAACACCGTTGTCATCGACTCGCAAAGCCGTGTTATCTTTGCACCGATCGGGGGCGGCCAAGGGAGCCCTTACGACAGCTTTCAGTTCCGCGTGGAGGAACCTTTGGCCGGGGGGCTAATCTCCGATTCGGCCTTTGTTTCGATCAATATTGGAACCGGGCCAAGGCCGGTCATCTCGCAATTCGCAAATGACCAGACCGGGTTTACCCTTGGATTTAACGGTGTCAGCACCTCGAACTACTCTGTTTTAGGGTCATCCACGTTGAGTAATTGGACAGTTCTGGGTTCTGCTACCCTGGTTTCCAATTCGTTCTTCCAGTATAAGGACACGAGTTCAAATGCTTTCCGCTATTACCGTATCCGTACGCCGTGATTGATCTTTCCAATCCATTATTGTGGCAACGCTGATGTGCTTCATCAGCGTCGCTTCCGAGCCAAACCGTAATGCCCTGAAGGACTGAGCGGAGTTTGCTGTTTCATGTTGATGGGACATTAGACGGCCTCCTCGCTTTTCGACACCCGCCAAAAACGTGCTTTTTACAGGGTTGCTAAAAAACGAAAATCTGGTATAAAGATGACCATGAGTCGGTTGTTTTGGCTTTGCTTATTACTGTTGTTGTCGTTCTCAGCTTCCGCGGGCCCGTTGGTGCAATTTAGAACGGTCTTGGGTGATATCGATGTAGAGTTGGAGGACGACAAACCCGTCACCACCCAGAATTTTCTTGGCTATGTACAGCGGGGCGATTATCAAAACACTTTTTTTCACCGACTTGTTCCAGGATTTATCGTGCAGGGAGGCGGCTATCTGGTTCTGTTTAGGGGGACGCCTTTTGCATCCTTTGTGCGGCCTCCCGAGTATCCCTCGATAACTAACGAGTTTAACGTTGGCCGCAAACTCAGCAACAACTTTGGCACTCTCGCCATGGCGAAAACTGAAGCTGGTCCTGACACGGCAGCCGCCGAGTGGTTTTTCAACCTGGCAAACAATTCAACGAATCTGGACAATCAAAATGGCGGTTTCACTGTATTCGGTCACATAGTGCGCGGCACAAACATTTTGCAACGCTTTAACAATCCCGCTGCTGCGACAAACCATATTTTTATTTACAATTTCGGGGAGCCATTTACGAGCCTTCCAGTACTTACAACAAATGCTGCCTATGATGACCTAATCTACATGGATATCTCGCTGTTGAACGTTCAAGTAAAACTCGGCACTAACAAAGTGCGTCAGATTTCCTGGAAAAGCGTGGCGGGTAAAACGAATTTTGTGGAGTACACTTTGTTTACCAATAAGCCTCCCACATGGTTCAACTTGGCAACGACCAACGGCAATGGGACGAACTACATGGTGACAGATTCATCCACCAACAACTCACGACGATTTTATCGTGTTCGAGTTGCTTACTGACGACGAAGTTTCCTTCGTTTAGTTCGATGGGGTACTCCTCTTAGGAAAGTTTCTTCGAAGTGAAAATCCTACGAGGATTGAGCTAACCGCGAGAACAGAGACCCTTGGTTCAGGTGCTGGAACAAAGGTTGAGGAGTAAACATCCAATGAGCTGAGGCTTGGCCCGCTGGCGATCGCTTCCACACTGATGCTATCCACGCTCACGGATCCCGAGAGCATGGTGAACTTGATGGCTCCCTGCCTGTCGCCCCACGCACCGGGACTGGAGCACGAAAGGAGTAGCGATGAGGCTCCTGTCATGGTGCCTGCGCAAACAGGCGACTCCGCGGCGCTCGTTTCAAACATCTCGTATTGGAGCATGTCGTCTGGTTGAAGAGTGCTGCCGTTGACCTTGAATGAGAATACACCCTGTGGGTTGGTCGAGAACGCATTCGTAACCCCCACAAATGGGAGCGAATTGAAGTGATAAGACCACGTTTCTCCTGGGTTTAACGTAAATTGAGCGAAGGCTGAGAAGCCAGATAAGAGAAAAGCGGCGGCGATTGTTTGGAAGTAACACATATTTGACTTAAAAGTACTGAATCAATTCATAGCGCGGAAGTGGGGAACTTTTCTACCGCATCCCGTGAACATTCATATCCTTCCGCTGAAACAACAATCCATTCTTATTTCTTAACCTATAGAACCAAACCCCAAGCAGCGCGAAACCAAAAAGCGAACGGGCTGAAGGTTCGGGGCATGTAATTGGCGGCTCTCCAATATCGAACCCTACTTGGTCAGGAATGTGCGCTGCTGTAACAGGCGGGGTCCCTTGTGGATCACCTGGCCCCCCAAGCGGTTCGGTTATCGTGTAAATCGGGGATTTGCCGAAATATCCAAATTGCTGTATGGCCTCTTCATAGCTTCGGGCCGTGAAGGTAAAGGAATCCCAAGCCCTGATTTGAACGACCGCACCCACGTACCCTTGGGGCAGGAAGGAAATAGTACGTGATCCAGCGGTAACATACCCCGCAGTCGCACCCGAAACGAAACCAGCAGCGGGTGCAATCATCACCAATTGAGCTTCTGTGGACCCAGCAGGCCCAGCGTAAACGGCGGCTTGCGCAGTGGGATGACGACTGCCATCAATTTTAAGGCCTGATGAGCCACCGAGAGGCGTGCAAGGTGCATAGCGAATGACACTTGTAGCGTTTACCGCAGTATTGAAATTGAGAGTGCCTTGGCCAAGGCAAAAAGACGAAGAGAAGAGGAGAACCAAATAAAAGCAAAAGACCCGGGCTGAGTTCATGGCTCGGGACATTCCAGCACCAAGTCTCCAGACAGGCAACCAGAAACTACACCAAAAGTCATCCCTCCCTCTTGTTCGCTTCTTTTTCAGGGCGCAGCACATAGATATCCGCTTTCGAACGTACTGTTAGGTTTTGCCGCTCTAATCGACACCTGGTGGAGCCTGACCAAGGGTCAGGAGCGCCCCTGGACTCCCTCATTTATCCCGGCTTCTCTGGCTTCGAGATTGCCTGAACGCGAGGATTACAACAATGCCGCCTAAAAGAGTCGACGACGGCTCAGGGCAATCAGCGTACGAACCCAACCCGGCTATCGTGAAGCCCACCTGCCCGTTTATGTTAGCCGGCGTGGCAGGAGGAACACTTCCGTCGATGCTCCCTGGCCCTCCTAGAGGGCTGCTGATATTATAGAGCGGCGACTTCCCCGGATAGACACATCGACTGGAGAGTGCCTGCTCATAGCTGCTCGCAACAAAGGTGACAGCATCCCAGGCACGGATCTGCACAACTGCGTTTTTATAACCCTGCGGAAGGAATGAAACAGAAACAGAACCTCCGATCACAAAGCCTGCCAGTGTGCCGGAAGAGAATGGCACGGCATTTCCTACCAACACCAATTGAGCCTCAGTCGACCCAGCGGGTCCAGCATACAAAGCTGCTCGAGCCGTTGGATGCAAGGTTCCGTCCACTGGATTACCAGTTGGCCCACCAAAGGGAGTCCCTCGAGTGTATCGGATGACACTGGACGCATTTAGAGCGGTATTGAAATTGATGGTCCCTTGGGCGCAACAGTTCCAAATATTGAAGAAAAGGAGGACCTGCAAAAATAGAAAACCTTTTTTCCTCATGATAAGTTCCTTTGTTTTCATTGCTCTGCACAGAGCGACTCGTCGTGAATGTCAATCACTCGGCGTGGACGAAAACCACTTTCCCAGCCTTGCGAAGCAGCGTCGAGGAATATTGGCCGATGACCTATGATCTCAGCAACGCGGTCTGCGACCTCTCGAAGATAAAACTAATGCTAATCCGACCCCTCCGAGGGCAAGGGCTGACGGTTCAGGAACGCCTGAGATAACGAAACCAACCTGTCCCGGAATGTTCGCGGCCGTTGCCGGAAGAACACTGCCATCAGCACTACCTGGCCCCCCCAGGGACGAGGTAATGGTGTAGAGCGGGGACTTGCCTCCGTAGGAGCCAGAAATACCCATTGCTTGTTCATAGGATGTTGCCGTGCTTGTAATAGCGTCCCAAGCCCGAATCTGCATCACGGCGTTCTGATATCCTTGGGGCAAAAAGGAGATTGAGCGTGAGCCTGCGGTGATATAGCCGGCCGTTGCGCCAGACGCGAAACCAGCAGCTGGGGTGATCATCACCAACTGAGCTTCGGTCGATCCCGCTGCTCCGGCATAAATAGCAGCCTGGGCTGTAGGATGAGCAGTGCCGTCAATCTTTGTTCCCGTGGGACCACCAAGTGGAGTGCCCGCTACATATTGGATAATAGACGAAGCGCTCACTGCTGTGTTGAAGTTGATAGTTCCTTGTCCCGCGCACCAAAAGGTGGTGCACAGGAAAGCCAAAACGGCAGGGTACAATTGGGTGGGTTTCATGGTTCCCAAAATCCCATCATACTAAACTTAGTTTTTCAAGGCAAAAGCAGCCATTGCCGTTGCCCAGCCCAAAAGCCAATTCCTTCCTTTACACAGGTACAGGTCCTGCGCCACATAAACTAGCGCCACACATCGCCTACTCGCTCCCAAAAATCAGTGCGCTCCCGGCGTGGGCGGGACTGGGAACTTAGGAACATTCTGGTTCCCCATATTTCCGTGGTCAGTAGGCATGGGAGGAACGGGCGGAAATGGTTTATTCGGGTCCTGTTGCTTTACTGCCTGCTCGTGAGCGAGCATGCCAATGTACTGAGCTGCCGGATCAATGGGCTGCTGGTCCGCCGGAGGTGTTCGCAAGTCTCGGCCCGTTATAATTGGTGCACCCCCGTTATTCATCGCCATGTTGTTGTATGTGGCATTTTGATTGGGTGCAGGATTTTCGGCTATTGCAGATTGTCCTCCCATCATGCTGACGCTGCTCCCCCGAGTGGAGTGTTCAGCCGAAGCAGGGGAAATGATTGTGGGGGCGGACATTGCCGTGGGCATCACAGTGGGGAGCGGTGCTGGCGGTGGCACGCTAGGCATTCCGGGCACGACAGGCCGAGGTGCAATGCCTGCGGTTTTGGAGGGGTCTTCGAATTTTACGTCAATTTCTTGTCCACCGTTGCGAATATGAACCATGTATTTTACCGGGTCGATGGAAACCACTTCCACGGATCCTTCCCGCTCACCTACTCTTAAAATAGGACGCTTCACCGTTGCCGGCTTGCCCGGCTCCTGTTCCGTTATTTCCAGAAAAGCACGGGTCGGACCAAAGAGACTGGTAATGCCAGTGAGGAGGACCTTCGCGGGCGGCACTATCGGAGCCTCCGATTTCGGTTCAGCGGGCGGTGGCGGGTCTTTGAGGCCGAAAGGATTTCTTTCCACGATCGCGAGATAAGGGTTCGGCTTGGCGTCTGCCCTCAATTGGCCGGCTGTTCCAAGCTGGGCCCCCTAAGCTGCGAGCGTGGCTGCCATATTTGAAAACGGCTTCATAACTTATTGTCTATTTCAGTTGCCCAATAACTCCATCCAAAACTGTTCAC
>JAQGOV010000188.1 GCA_028293425.1 Verrucomicrobiales bacterium | reverse complement strand
CTGAACATTTGGAAAATACAAAATGCCATCAATCACGTTTTCCTCATTGCTGCCCACTGAGGATGGTTGTAGGCGGGTGCTAACCTCCGTACCTTCTGAAGGAGCTGCAACTAAGGTCGTCAGATTCTTAACCTGAAAAGACCTCATCTCAGTGGACACGCCCGTCCAGTTGAATAAGCCGCCAATCGCCTTAAGATCCTTTGCCTTAAGCGCCGCTTCCACCCGAGCCTGCAGTTCCTGTGGTGATTTTGACGGTGGAAATTCAAACTGCTGCACGTCAGCAACTGCTGCACCGGTTGGCTTGCCTGACGTGAAAGGCTCGGTGTAGATCCGCAAACACAGCTTTTTTGAACGGGATGCTAGGATTGCATCCGGCTGGTCTGAACTCTGACTCGCGTCCGATGCTATCGGAACCAAATCTCGCACTGGCGCAAGGGTCGAGCCATACCAAAACCTCAGCTCGAAGCCTGGATCCAATTTAGACTCAGAACTGGAGCCGTCGCAGCCAAACTGAAGCATGTCCCGCTGCAAAGCCACCCTCACTTCGCTCCCGCCCGCGCTTGAGATCGGCGTTTGAAAACCACCGATTAAGCCTGACTGGGATAGGACCTCATTGGTCGCACCCAGCAGCACGAGGCCGACCGCATACACTGGTTTGGACGTCAACGTGCGCAGGTCCCATTTCGCGATTCGCGTGCCTGTAGCCCAGGCAACATCTTCAGGTGTGAGCTTCGGCTGGGATGTCGTTTGGCGACAGCCGCAAACGAGCGCTACCAGGACCGAGAGCGTAAGTATGGTTTTCATGGCGTGTCAAAAACCTATGCAGCCGCCCGGGACGAGGCAACCTTTTCCTCTACCCCAAAATCTTCATTGAGGCGTCGACTGTTGGCTGCTGCCAGCGCCTCGAATGGGCGATAGAAAATAGCCCATTAGCTTCAGCGCTCGGCCTAGCGTCCGTTGATTCCGACCAGTCCCGGACGGACGAAAGGACCTCTCCATATCACAGGCAAAAATGCCTGGATATTTTAATCCATGAGCCAAGTGGTTTGAGCCCTGAGATAAGCCGCTGATTGCATTCAGCCCTGGCACCGAGTGCACATGCCCCTCAGTCCCGGCGTTGGATCTTTTCCAAAGACTCCTGCGCAGCCTTCCGAATCTGAGGATCCTCATTGCTGAGACAGGCCTGCAACGAAACAATAGCGTTCGTGGAGAGTTCCTTCAGGGTTATTTCAGCAGCTAAACGCAGGGAAGCATCGGGAGAATGAAGGTTACTTAACAACGCAGGCATGAATTGGGATTGGTATCTTTGCTGCATGATGGACAGAACCATTTGTATTGCTGGCTGCGTATTTGTTTCTGTGCGGCACTGGATCAGTGCAGGAACAATGCGCCAGATGTTTGTCCCAAAAAGCTGTGCAGCGGAAAGCAGTGAGCCCCGGTATCCGACTATTCGATTTGTGGCGACCGTCACAAACGCTGGAATCGCAGGTTCTCCGATCAGTGCCAGGCAAGCACCTGCTGGGTATGGAGTGTGCGATGTGGCCGCCATTTCCCGAAGTAAAGGTATTGCTGCTCGCGCTTCGCCTCCCAGGACCCTGAAAGCGTGGATAGCACCATCGCGCAGGTTACTTTTTCGTTTAATCCGATTTTCAACCCAATTGGAGTAGCCAAGAGCTTTGTTGACTGCTTTCTGTAGCTTTATATCCGGAGCGCTCGGTTCGTACTCAATCCACTTTACCAAACACGCGAGCCCGTTCGTGCCAACAGCTCGAATAGCCGCTTCTGCTTCCGCATGGGACGGGTTGGCGAAAAGTTCCACCCAATGGCTGTAGGGCTTGCCCTTGTATCGAGGTTCCTTGTCCTTCAGCAACACGATCAGGGCAACGAGCAGAGAGCCTATTCCCATTAAGAGAATTAGCCTCTGCAGTTTCTTGGGCGAGGGCATGCAAACGTTTAGAATAGGCGCTTATAAAAGACAATCAAAGAACAGCTTATGGACTCGACTACATTTCGCTTTCTCTTTAAAATCGCTATCCGCGAGGATCCGTCAGGTCTCCGCCGGCTTCCGTGTCCCATTTGTTCTATGTTCACCTTCGTGATCTTCGGGTCCTTCGTGGTAAACAATTTTCATCCCTCCTCGTTTGAAAGTCCGTAATTGTCCTTTCGTTCATTTGGATTTCCTTATTCCAACCTGAAACTTAAAACTTGTTTATCCTCCCTCCCACTCACTCACCAACGCACCTGCCACCTGCTTTGCTTCCCCATGCCACTGCCCTGCATGCCCTGCCCAATTCCCTCACTTCGTCCGCCCATGCACTCGCGCTTGGCATCCAGGTGCGATTCCCTTAAGCTGTCGCCCATAATCATATGAAGACGCGATCTCTCCTGACCCGCTGCACACTTGCCCTGTTCTCCACCACCCTGCTGGGCTGGGCTGCAGCCGATGCTCCGCCGGCGGACGTTGTCCCCTTTGCCGGGCTTCCGCCCCAAAAAGCCGCGGACGTCGCGACACTTCCTCCCGGCTTCAAAATGCACGTCTTTGCTGCCGAGCCGGACGTCCGCCAGCCAATTGCCTTCTGCCTCGACGCACGCGGTCGCGTCTGGGTGGCCGAAGGCTTCACCTACCCACGTCGCAAAGGCAACCCGCCCAAAGTAGAACGCTCCGCCACTGGGGATCCAACCAAGGCCAGCCCAGCAGAGTTGAAGGATATTTTTGGCGGAGCGGACCGCATCCTGATTCTGGAAGACACTGATGGCGACCACAAATTCGACAAAAAGACCGTGTTCATGGAAAACATGAACCTCATCAGCGGCCTGGAAGTCGGCATGGGCGGTGTTTGGATCGGAGCCGCGCCTTATCTCTTGTTTGTCCCCGTGAAGGACATGGATAACCCCAAGCCTGCGGGCGATCCCAAAATCCTGCTGGATGGGTGGAACTACACGGCGGACACACACGAGGTCCTGAACTCGTTTACCTGGGGACCGGACGGTTGGCTCTACGGTTGCCACGGCGTTTTCTGTCCTTCGCGCCCCGGCAAACCGGGAACCCCGGCGAACCAGCGCCAATGGATGGATGCAGGCGTGTGGCGCTATCATCCCGTGCGCCAGGTGTTTGAAACCTTCACCGAGGGCGGAAGCAATCCGTGGGGCATCGACTTCGACGAGAACGGCCAGCTCTGGGCCGAGATGTGCGTCATTCCCCATCTTTGGCACATGATCCAGGGAGCGCGCCTGGAGCGCCAGGGCGGAGAACACTTCACTGTGGGCGCGCTGGAAACCGGCCTCTACGGAAAAGGAACCGGCAAGCCAGTCCATCCTTACATTTTCGAGGACATCAAAACCCACGGCGATCATGTGCATTGGGCAGGAAAAGCTGGCCCGCACGCCGCCAACTCCCGCAGCGACGCCGTCGGCGGTGGCCATGCGCACGCAGGCATGATGTGCTACCTCGGTGAATCCTGGCCGGAGGAATATCGCGGCAAGCTCATTATGGGCAACATTCATGGCCAACGCCTGAACATGGACATCCCGGAGCGGAGTGGCTCCGGTTACGTCGGCAGGCACGGAAAAGACTTCCTGAATTTCAACGACACCTGGTCCCAAACCTTGAATCAACGCTATGATCAGGACGGCTCCGTGTATGTCATCGATTGGTATGACGCGAACCAATGCCATCACACTCGTGAGGATGGCCATGACCGCTCGAACGGGCGCATCTACAAGATTGTTTATAAAAACCAAAAAACCACCAAAGTGGATTTCGCGAAATTGAGCGATTCCGATTTGGTGAAGCAGGTAACCTCGAAGAATGAGTTCGCCAGCCGCCAGGCCCGGCTCCAACTCCAGGAACGCGCAGCCGCTAAGACGCTTTCTTCCGAAATGCCCAACGAGTTCCGCAAAGGACTTGCCGACAGCTCCACCTCCGCGGCTCGCCTCCGAAATTTATGGGCTTTGCACTTGATCGGCGGATTGGACGCCAAGACCGCGCTGGAAAACCTGAAGAGCTCCGATGAATGGGTGCGCGGCTGGACGATCCAGCTCGCCTTTGAAAGCCGCGAGAACGTCGAGCGACTGCTGCGTGAAGTTCGGGAGCAGGATCTGAAGGCCGATCCCGACCTGAATGCTCTGGCTGAGAACGATACGTCCCCACTGGTCCGGCTGTTTATTGCTTCAGCGACGCAGCGGATGCAGAACGAGGAGATGCGCTCGGGTCTCGTCCAACGCTTGCTCAAGCATAAAGAAGACGCCACTGATCATAACCTGCCTTTGATGGCTTGGTTTGCCATGGAGCCCTTGGTGGCCGGTCATCCAAAAGAAGCCCTCGACCAGGCAGCCGACGCGGAACTCCCGCAGATCCTAAACTTCACCACCCGGCGCATCGCCGCGCTGAACAGTTCCGAGGCGAGGGACTTGATCACAGCCAAGCTCGCGGAAACAACAGACGTCTCCAAGCAACTTCAGATGCTGAATGGACTCGCGTCCGCCCTCAAAGGCCAGCGGAACGTGCCCATGCCGCAGGGTTGGGAAGCGATCGAGACAAAGCTTGGCACCAGCGCCAACCCGGAAATCCAAACGCTGGTTCAAAGCATTTCTTTAACTTACGGCAGCAAGAAAGCACTGGCAGAATTGCGCAGAGTCGTGAGTGACTCTGCCAGCACCATCACAGCCCGTCGTTCGGCTCTCGATTCTCTGCTGGGTGTCAAGGATCCGGAGCTTTCACCGATTCTCCAGGACCTGCTGAAGAACGTTGAGTTGCGCTCATCCGCCTTGAAAGGGCTGGCCGGCTACAACGATCCTAAAACGCCACAATCTATCCTGTCGGTGTATAACAGCCTTGATGGCCAACAAAAGCGTGATGCATTGAACACCCTTGTCTCACGGCTCACTTTCGCCAAGCCGCTGATGGCAGCCGTCAGCGCTAAATCCATTCCAGCCAAAGACCTGACCGCAGACGTCCTGCGCCAACTGCGGAACCTGAAAGACCCGGAAATCCAAACTCAAGTAACACAAGTCTTTGGCACCATCCGGGAAACCAGTGCTGATAAAAAAGCGGAAATTCAGAAGTACATAAAAATTTACCGTGCCGGCGGCTCGCAACCTGGCAATGCCTCCCCCGGCCGGGTCGTATTCAACAAGGTCTGCGCTCAGTGCCACACGCTCTTCGACACCGGCGGCAAAGTCGGACCCGACATCACCGGCGCCAACCGGGCCGACCTGAACTACCTCTTGGAAAACATCCTCGATCCAAACGCAGTCATCCCAAACGAATACCGCTCGACGGAGATTGAAACAAAGGACGGCCGCAGCATCGTTGGCATCATGAAGCAGCGAAACGACAAAGCCGTCGTCATTCAAACCGCCAACGAACTGCTCACCATCTCAAAGGGCGATATCGAAAGCCAAAGGCAGACAGAGCTCTCTATGATGCCTGAGGGATTGCTCGCTGCCCTAACCGATCAGGAAGTCCGGGATCTGTTATATTACTTGGGCCGGTTAGGCCAGGTCCCGCTGCCTGGAGAGCGTGCTTCAAAGTGAATTTAGGGTTGAGTAAAGCCTTTTCTCCACACAATAACAGGGCTTCTTGATAAAGTTGATTACTTATCCGGAAGCCCCCTGGGTTTCGCAACGTTGGAGCTCGTCTGCGAGGGTTGGGATCAGCCCTTGTTGTTTTGCCATAACCAACAGACTCACAATCCCGATTATTTTCACGCCGAAGCCCTTCGCAATCTCTCGGGCATAAACCTCGTCAATGATGAGGAGTGGATTTGGAACGTTGCGAGCCAGCCCAATGGCTTCGGCTTCCCCTTTGTGCAGGAGGACACCGGTCCCAGGAACCAGGGCGGCAGGTGGTGCTTCAATTTTGATCCAACGCTCCACAACGGCTTGGCGAAGTTCCAGTTCTCCCGGACGGGTTTTTCCCTGCTCAACAACTTCAGTCCAAACTGCCGGAGGAATCCGAACCTCGTTAAACAAGTCCCGCAAGAGGAGCGCTCGCTGGATGGAGGACAGATGAATAAAGACCGAGGAATCAGCTACGACCGTCTGCATCTGGCAACTCCTCACGCAGCATCTCAGGGGTGTAAGGTCTTAAAGCGTCTCTTTGAGCCAGGACTTGCTCAAACTCCGAGCGACTTTGACCCGTCAAAAGACAGGCTTCCGCATGAGAAATAACTCCCTGCGAGTAAAGGCTCACTGCAAGCTCAGACTGAA